>JASFVU010000181.1:0-6041 GCA_050049665.1 Bacteroidales bacterium
ACCACACACCCGTTTCTGTCTCTTTCATATCCAGGTTCTGCCTCTCAATGTATCCTTTGATCCTCTGCTGATCTTTTTGTACAAGAATGCGGTTTACTTCAACCAATTGCTTCCTGGTACCATCCGTATTCTGATGCCGATCAGCAGGTTTATTTTGCCTGCATGCTACAAAACAAAATAAAGAAAGCATAAAAATCAGCTTCGGTAAATTACGTTTTGTGCAGGTCATCTTTAAATTTTGGCAACAAGTTAACAAATTTATCAACGGTATTTTCCAGTGATTCATATGATTCTCCTCCGGAGGCATTCCTATGTCCTCCACCGTAAAAATATTCCGAAGCTATTTTATTTACCTCAAAATTCCCTTTGGAACGCAGAGATATCTTTACCATGTCCTTTTTCTCAATGAACAGAGCTGAAAAGACTACTCCCTTTATAGAAAGAGGCAGATTTACAAAGCCTTCCGAATCTCCCACTTTAAAATTATACTCTTTGAGTTCTTTTTGAGAAAGGTATATATAAGCTGTATTATACTCTTCCAGATACACCATCTTTTTATCAAGGCAGTACCCCATCAGTTTCATTCGGTTGAATGAAAAATTATCATACACAAGGTCATATACTTTATCCTTATCGATCTCATATCCCAGCAATTCCGCTATCGCAACAAACGTACCGGTACCGGATGAATTGAAGCTGAAACAGCCTGTATCAGTCATGATACCGCAATAAATACACTCCGCAATATCGGTGTCGATATATTTTGTAAGATCAAGTGCTTTCATAAAATGATAAACAAGTTCCGCTGTTGAACTGACTGTTGTATCTGAAATGATAAGCTTTGCTTTCCGCTATCTTGTTACTAAAGGAGTCTACACGACTCAGATCATTGAAATCTACAGCAAAAATGAGGCTTGCCCCGGCAATCAGTTCTTCCGATTTTTTCATCTGAGCGGATGAAATAATGATCTGATCACAATATTTCATCCACCTCAGGAAAGAAGGTATTTTGTTGGGAATAATCACATCTGCCCGATGCCCCATTTTAACCAGGACATTATATAATGCCAGTGATGAACCGATGGCATCACCATCAGGATTCCGATGCGATAAAATTACAACCTTCTGTTTCCCCTGAATAAGCAACTTCAGGATTCCGGTAAAATCATATGAAGCAAAATCCTTCAATACGCAAAACTCTTGTCAATATTTAAAGTTCCCCTGTCACAAGCAACCGGAGATCTTTTGTCCCTATCCTCTATTTTCTGTCCGACACGTATGAACATGCCGTTCGGTGCATGCGTGTGTGTTCGCAGGATTCAAATATACTGAAATGGTTTGAAACAGTGACACCGCTTCACAGTGATTTACAAACATGCAGTTGCCCGGGATAATTGATAAAACGGCTCAATACATGAAGCATTCTCAAAATTTTTATAATTTTGGCGGCTGAATTTCGACATACATAATAATAAATCAGATTATCATGAAAGGAACGAAAACATTGACTATCATAAAGCCGGGAGCCGTAAAAAGTGAATATACGGGACCTATACTGGAAAAAATCAATTCAGCCGGATTTCATATAGCAGGGATGAGACTTCTTCAATTAGCGCGTACACAGGCAGAAAATTTTTATGCCGTGCACCGTGAGAGACCATTTTACGGCAGTCTTGTGGATTATATGACATCCGGTCCGGTGGTAGTTGCGATTCTGGAAAAAGAGAATGCAGTAGAGGATTACAGAAAATTAATCGGTGCTACCGACCCCTCAAAGGCAGAAGAGGGTACGATAAGAAAGTTGTATGCCGAATCGATTGAGAGCAATGCGGTTCATGGCTCGGACAGCGATGAAAATGCAATCATCGAAAGCGATTTCTTTTTTGCTAAGTGCGAACGTTTTTCAAAGTTCGAATAGCAAAAAACGGATCCATAAAGCCGGATCACTTAAGAATTATTTTTTCTACCAGTGTTTCACCGGCTTTTTCATTTATCCTGCGGATAATGGTTTCCCGCATCATGAGCAATTCATTCCGCAATACCGAAGAACTCAGATAAACATATAACACTCCTTTTCTGAGGTAAATCTTTTTCGTAAGAGAGGCTGCATTTTTTCCCAGTATTTCTTCCCATTGTTTCTCCAGACGAGATTCTTTCAACTTTCGGCCCATGCTCATGGAATCGATGTACTCACGCAATACTTCACCTATCGTTTGTGTATTTGTTCTCTTCATGGTTTCTGATTCATTTCTTCAATGGTGCCTTTCTCAACAAAGAATAACTTGTGGTTTATACCCAACTCATTCATTAGTTCCTTCATCCTCCCTACACTGGTATGCGTAATGAATATCTGACCAAATGATTCATCGGCGACCAGCTGCAGGATTTGTTTTACACGGTGTACATCAAATTTATCAAAAACATCATCCAGAAGCAGTACAGGCAATATTTTCTTCACCTGTTTCAAAAAGTCAAACTGTGCAAGCTTTAGGGATACAAGATATGTTTTTTGCTGTCCCTGTGAACCTGTTTTTTTAATATGGGCACCATTCAGGTTAAGGACCAGATCGTCTTTATGTATCCCAACCGTTGTAAACTGAAGAGCGAGATCACGGTTCCTTGCGTTCTTCAGGCTTTCAGAAAAATCATCTGATCGAAGCTGTGAATTGTATACCAGTTCCACGGATTCCCTGTTGCCTGAAATGATCGAATAATATTTGTTAAAAACGGGTATAAAATCCTTTATAAATTTATTTCTGGCTGCAAAAATTGCATTACCGAGATCAATCAACTGATTATCAAAAACTTCAAGCAGATCAAGTTGCGATCTGTCTTTCGGAAGATCCTTCAGAAGTCTGTTCCTTTGCCCCAAGACTTTGTTGTAGCTGATGACATCGTTCAGGTACTTCTTGTTGTATTGAGATATAACACTGTTTATGTATTTTCTTCTTTCCTCACTTCCGTCAAGAATAAGCTGGATGTCAGCAGGTGAAACCATAACAACGGGGAACAAACCGATATGCTCACTTAACCTTGCATATTCTTTTTTATTTCTTCTGAACTGCTTTTTTTTATTAAGCTTAAGGCCACAGTAAATTTCTTCGGTTTTGTTATTTCTGATAAAATCAGCCTGCAACACCATGAATTCAGCACCTGAATACACCGAATACAAGTCAGTTGAATGGAAGTAACTTTTACACATGCACAAATAAAAAATAGCATCCAGAATATTTGTTTTCCCGGCACCGTTATCTCCTACCAGACAATTTAATTTCGGATGAAGTTCTATGGAAGCTTCCTTGTAATTCTTAAAATTAACTATGGAAAGATTTTTAATGTGCATATTTCTTTGAGATCACATTGAAAAAACAAAAGTAAATATTAACTATCAATGGCACCAGTGATCGTGTTTAATTTCGTCTTATATTCCGGAAAGAGTTTTATGGCTTGATATATTTTTTGTCTTTCATTGAAAATAAATTACTTTTGCAACCTGTTTTAACAAGCTAACAATAAGAATAATGAGCAAAAAGAAAAGTGAGCATCATGATACTGGTTTTGAATCGGTTGAACATGCACTGACCAGAACAGAACAATACATAGAAGAAAATAAGAAGAGCCTGTCCATTATTGTTGCTGTAATTATGGGTATTGTTGGTGTTTACCTCGCATACAATAAATTCATCCTCCTTCCCAAGGAAAAAGAAGCCCAGTCACAGATCTTCAGGGCAGAACAATATTTTGAAAGAGACTCTTTCCTCCTTGCCCTTGAAGGTGATGGCGATGCGTACGGATTCATTGATATCATTGATGAATACGGCATAACGGAAACTGCGAATCTTGCTCACTATTATGCCGGTATTTGTTATCTGCGGCTCGGAGATTATGAAGAAGCCATTGAACACCTGAAAAAATTTGATTCCAATGATAAAATGGTATCATTGATCGCGATGGGTGCTATTGGTGATGCTCATGTTGAACTTGACGACTTTGATGAGGCAATCTCATTTTATGAAGAAGCAACGGGAAAACATAAAAATGATTTTGTTACTGCCATTTACTTGAAAAAGCTCGGCCTTGTTTATGAAGAAACGGAAAATTACAAAAAAGCCCTGGATGCTTATGAGAGAATTAAAAGGGAGTTCCCGGATTCCGAAGAAGCCCGGGATATTGACAAGTATATACAGGCTGCAAGCATGAAATTATAATATCATTATATCCGTTGGATGAGAAGTATCAATTGTCCTTGCGGATATTGATACTTTTTTATTTTAATTATCCTATATTATGGCAACTGCATTAAAAAACCTTTCCGAGTATGACCCGGCAAAAGTACCCTCTGCCGAAGGTATGCGTTTCGCCATTGTTGTGTCGGAATGGAATTCCGGGATAACCTTTGCGCTTCTTGAAGGTGCCTGCAATACATTGTTAAAGCATGGTGCCGAAGCCGATCATATAAAAGTGAACTACGTTCCGGGAAGTTTTGAACTAACCGGTGGTGCAACCATGCTGGCAGAAACCGGATCCTTTGATGCCATTATTTGTATCGGATGTGTTATCCGTGGTGAAACTCCACATTTTGATTACATCTGCCAGGGTGTAACTTACGGGTTGACACGACTCAATATCGATTACAAAATGCCATTCATATTCTGTGTTCTTACAACCAATACTGTTGAACAGGCAAAAGACCGTTCGGGGGGAAAACATGGCAACAAAGGGGATGAAGCAGCCATCACTGCTATCAAAATGGCAGACCTGAAACGGAAAACAGGAAAAACCGGTTAGGCTATCCGAAAGTTGAACTTCTTCCACTCCGGAAATTTTGAATTATGGCAAAAATTGTTGTAGGCATATCAGGGGGAGTAGACTCGAGTATTGCGGCATACCTGTTGCAGCAACAGGGACATGACGTGGTAGGCCTTTTTATGATAAACTGGCATGATACCACAGGCATTATTGAAGGCGATTGTCCCTGGCACGATGACCTTATCTTTGCGGAACTTGTCTGTAAAAAGCTTAAAATCACGCTTCATACAGTAGATTTCAGTGACCAGTACCGAATACGTGTTGTTGATTATATGTTCAGGGAATATCAGCATGGCAGAACGCCGAATCCAGATGTGCTTTGCAACAGGGAAGTGAAATTTGACATATTTTTCGAAAAGGCCCGGGAACTGAAAGCAGATTATATCGCCACAGGACATTATTGCAGAAAAGGTGTTATACAGAACAATGGAAAAGAATATTATCAGTTATTGGCCGGTTCTGATCCGGACAAAGATCAGAGTTACTTTTTATGTCAGTTGAACCAGCGACAGTTGGCCCCTGTTCTGTTTCCCATTGGGAATATGCTGAAATCTGAAATAAGGGAGATCGCCGCCCGGCTGGGACTTGCTACTGCAAAACGTAAAGACTCACAGGGAATCTGCTTTGTCGGAAAGGTTAATCTTCCGGAATTTCTTCAGCAGAAACTAAAACCCAAAGAAGGGATTATTGCGGAAATTCCGAAAAACATTGACATACAGATTGAGAAACCAAAACCTGGCGGGGATTATACCCATGAAGAGCTGGAACAAATGAGTAAGGAACTTCCGTTTGCTGCTCTCACTCAAAAGACTGTCGGCAGACACAACGGAGCCCACTTTTACACTGTCGGACAACGGAAAGGAATAAATGTGGGAGGTAAGAACGAACCTTTATTTGTTCTTGCTACCGATACTGTTTCCAATGTAATTTATGTGGGTCAGGGACATAACCACCCCTGTTTAAACCGTTATGCCCTGCATATTGACAAATCAGATATACACTGGATAAGAAATGATAAAGAGCTACCTGTCGGGGAAAAGCACGATTATCTGGTAAGAATACGCTACCGCCAGCCGCTTCAGAAAGCCACCTTACACAGGAAAAAGACCGGGATGTATATACTGTTTGAAAAGGCTCAAAGGGGAATTACACCGGGTCAATTCGCCGTATGGTATGATCGTGATGAACTTGTTGGGTCCGGGGTAATTGTTTGATTTACAGTGAATATCCAT
>JASFVU010000183.1:0-6031 GCA_050049665.1 Bacteroidales bacterium
ACTTCTGGGATCCGTTATTGACCCCCAGTTTAAGACCTAAAGATAATTTTCCGGTGCCCAAATAGAACCGGTATGCATAATTAAAATATACCCCGGTGTAATTTGTACTGCCGATACCTTCATGTTCAAGCATCACACCTAAGGCGACCCTGGGATTCTTCAAGGGAGCATGCACACTGAAAAACTGGGAGGAAGGAGCGCCGTCAAAACCTGTCCAGCTACTGCGGTAATAAAAGCCCGCTGTCAGTACTTCCTGATTCCCGGTTGCCGCGGGGTTCAGGTAGGTAAGGTTCTGATCAAACAAGGTAACCACCGACATTTGCTGGGAATATGCAGCAAAAGAACTGATCAGCAACAGGAGCGGTATTTTGATGCGTAAAATCATTTCCTCAATTCAATGTAACCGGTCCTGTCCGGTAAACCTTCCTCTTTGATGATATAGAAATAGGTGCCGACCGGTACCTGATCGCCATGTTTGTTCTCGCCATTCCAGATCAGTTGATCGGTACCTTCGGTCTCGAAGACCAACCTGCCTCTCTGATTTAAAATGATCAGTTTCGATGTAAACCTTCCGCTCATATTCAGGATGAATTCATCGTTCACGCCATCTCCATTAGGTGAAAAGCCGGTAAATACTTCAAGATCGCCAACCGTGACAGTTACCGTACTGCGGACAGTATCACACACACCATTCGCAACCGCCCATCTCAGTTCGTTGGTCCCCAGTAGCAGGTCATCTACCCTGGTATTGAACAAGGTGGAATCTTCAAATATTCCCGAACCCGACAGTACCTGCCAGTACCCCTGGCCGACGTCCGGTGGCTGAGCGTCCAGTGTTGTCGTGAACCTGTAGTCGAGGTCCTGATCCTCACCGGCGTTGGTCTCTGCAGGCTGCTGATAAAATGTAACGGAAACTGCACTGTCATCAACGCATTGCCAGTTCGTTACTGTCCATTCAAGCGTGTAGGTATCGTATCGGGTTGCCGATACGATGGTCTCCGGGTCGGCCGGCTGGTCAAAACTAACCTCTCCTGATGAAGAAGACCACAAGCCGGAAGAACCTTCGGGAGGTTGTTCCGCACCAAGGGTGGCGGATAATCCGCATACCTCGATATCATCTCCGGCGCCGGCAACAGGATAATTGTATACGGTAAGCACCACAACACTGTCAAAATCAGATGAATCGGCATAGCATAAGCTGTCATCACGAATGCTAAGCATACGAACAGAATCAGATGAAGATACTTCGAACGATATCTCACCGGAGGGTTCGGTCACCACCTCACCGTATAATTCAGTGCCCGCATCATTCCCGACCGACAGGGTCCAGGGGCCGTTCCCGGAAACTCTGTACGAAACGGTCAGTATTTCTTGTTCACAAAGGGTATCTATTCCCGGTACCAGATCACCATCCGGCAACGGATTGATCCGTACAAGAACGGCTGCAGAGGTGTCTTTGCATTGTGCATGCTGGCCCGAATGCACTATTCTGCGAAAATACAAGGAATCGGTCAGTGGAGAAGAAGTATAATCAATCGCCTGTCCGTCGGTGTTGCTCCAGACAGTTCCGTCATCTGATCGTTGCCAGATGTAATTATACGACTGGCTTCCTCCTTGCGGAGGAGAACCTTCCAGTAATTTTCCCGTATTCAGGCAGGCATACTGAATTCCGGACCCCATAATGTAGTCGTTCGTGATCGTATCCCAGACATTCACCAGAAATGCGGGTGTTGTGTCTTTGCAAGCCGCCCCGGCACCCGAATAGACAACCCGTTTGTAATACATATCCGCTGTCAGTACGCCAACCGGATAATCCGCACTTGTTGCCCCTGCAATAACGGAATAATTGATCCCATTGTTACTTTGTAACCACCGGAATGTGTAGATCCCGTCACCGCCGCCGAGTTCTCCGGCTGTTGCAGCCGTGATAACCCCGGCATCCTGATCATAACATATGGCCGTGTCCTGGTACAGGGTAAAGGAATTATTCTCTACGGGATCCAGCACCTTTATGGAGTCTACGTTACTGGTGTCGAAACACACCCCGTGGGAGGAAACAATACGGCGGTAAAAAGTCGTTTCATCCAGCATTCCTTCAGTCAGGATACTGTCGGAGGAAATGCTGCCTCCCCAGCCGCTGCCGCCTGTACGTGAATTCCATTCATAAGCATAGGTCCCGTCGCCGCCACTTACAGGAGTGCCCGTAAGTACACCGGGAGGGCTCTGCCCGGGGCACAATGTGTCATGCACCGCAATGGTATTGTTGGCCAGGGCGGGGTATACCCACACCTTGACGGCAAAAGCCGTATCACGAACGTATTTTGCTGGATCAGTGGGAATAATCGTATCATAAACAACCCTGGTAAACCAGGTAGTTGTATCCAGTTCATCCGGCTGAAAGAACAAGGAATCGTCTGTTCCGATCGCTGTTGACCAATTTGTGCTGTCTGTGCTCTGCAGCCACTTATACCCGTAGGCAGAGGATTTTCCCCTTGGCATACTACCCAGTAACAATTCCGGCTTCTGTCCTTCACAAATGGTATCGGGACCGTCAATGGTATTAAATAAAAAGCCGTTCAGGGGCAACTGAAGGTTCCCTTTAGTAGTGCCTGCCTGACCATTATTTCCCGTCAAAATAGGATTCTCTGCACTCCCTCCATCACCACGCGATACATTGGTGGTCACGTGTCCCGGCAAACCCGATCCTGTGTACCATATTATTCCTCCTCCGCCACCGCCACCGGCACCCGTGAGTTCCGGCCCGGTTGAGCCTCCTTCCCCTCCGCGTACATCCAGGTTCAGGTTCCCGCTGTAATAACCAACATCCAGAAATATACTTCCTCCTGCTCCGCCGCCGCCTGCCCCGGCAGTCGCTGTTCCCGCAACCGACTCACCACTGCTTTGAATATATCGATTATTCCCGACCAGAGTATCAGTCATAATAATTATAATGCCTCCTCCATCTCCTCCTTTTGTAGCGGCATTGGCAGGTAAATCCTGGGTGGATGAACCTCCGCCTCCCCCCATAGTTATCCTGCCATCCTTATCATAAAGTTCATCCATTGCCATACCTCCTCTGGCATTTTTATTAATGCTGCAACCTAATGTCTGACCTCCTCCGTTTCCACCATAACCAAAATTGCTTCCTCCGGCACCTCCGGCAAAATAACCTAAACCACCACCGCCACCTGAAACAAGCCATCCGGGACCTTTCGTATATACGCTTCCGACACTGTCGGCAATGATCCCTTCTCCTTTTGATCCGGCTATCCCGTTAACAGCAGTTTCAAAATAAAAAATATCCGGGTCTAAATTTCTGCATCCGCCGGAATAGCCGGATTCGGGCTGCCCTCCCCGGAAGCCGGAATAACTGGCATTTATACTATCACTCAATACCAGTTTCTTAAAAATAACCAGGGCAATTACACCTCCGGTTGCATCATCATCCCACTCTTTAGCTTTCAGAGGACTTGTAACAGTCGCATAATCCGCTTCGTAGATCTTAACAAGCTGTAACTTTTCGTCCGTTGAATAATTGGAAGCGTCTATTTTTACGGTAAAATATACCAGGTTCCCTGCTGCAACAGAATCTACCGCTAACATTTCAAACCTGCCTGCATTCTGATAATTCTTAAAAGCACGATTCCCAGTAATTGTATCACTAGTAAGCACCCCTGTCATCTGCATCAATATAACTTTGTCCCCAGGCTGCAAATCCGGAGCAGCGCTCAACTCAGCATAATCATCCGTAACATCCGTGACCTGCCAGTAATCATTTACCACACCTCCTATCTCATCCGGCTGGGATGAGGCATTGACACATATATATAGCAGGAAAATATAGACTACATATTTCTTCAAACGCAAGGTCATTTTATGATGTGCTCAAATATAGGAATAATATATACGGAGAAACAAACAATATGTTAACAAATACCTGATCTAAATAAGCCGGAATCTGAAGATTATTTCCCATGAACCACCCTGCTGAAAGCCGACGGAATATCAATACATAACAATGCCTTTTCACTTGCCTCAGGAGACGGATAATCTGTTTTGTCCGGAAGAGAGCCCGGCTCAACCGACAGTCTTGCAGGGAAGCCAAATATAAACCGACAGGGGATGTATGCACAAGCAGTCTCACTGATGCAGCACTATCCCTCTTTCAGGGGAAAAACGAGCTTAAACCTTGTTCCTTCGTTCAATTTTGTTTCAAAACCGATCTCACCCCCCATCTGGTCCATGATATTTTTGGCTATGGCCAGTCCCAGGCCCATGCCACTGCTCTTGGTAGTGAAATTCGGCGCAAATAATTTTGATTTGATCTCGTCCGGGATCCCTTTGCCGTTATCCGATATAAACACCATCACTTCTTTTCTTTTTTTCTCAGCTTTTACATTGATCTCTCCCATGCGGTCATCCGGAACCGACTGGATCGCGTTTTTTATAAGGTTCAGGAACAAACGTGACAGTTGTTCCCTGTCGGCTTTGATATTCAGGGTATCGAAGCCGGAACTGAAAATAATATCATAGTTGGGTGAACCTTTAAAAAGTTCAACCGACTTGTTCAGAATTTCAATGATATCCACCTCTTCAATTTTTGCATCGGGCATCTTGGCAAAATTTGAAAATTCCGTTGCAATGGTCGAGAGATTGTCAATTTGTTCGATCAGCGTATTGGTAACATTTTTAAGGTATTCTTCCCTGTTCTCTTTTCTTTCTTCCCACGACTTTTGCAACTGCTGTACACTGAGCTTCATAGGGGTCAGGGGATTCTTGATCTCATGAGCGATCTGTTTCGCCATTTCCCGCCACGCCGATTCCCTCTCTGAACGCGCCAGAAGTTCTATGTTTTTTTGCAGTTCAACTACCATCCTGTTGTATTCTTCCACAAGATTGGCAATCTCATCCTTTCGTTTGTAATGTATCTGCTCAAACCTGCTCCCCAGTTTCAACTCCCTGAAACGCAACTGCAATAACTCCAACGGCCTTGTTATCTGATCGGAGATCAGTATGGTAATGACAATGGTGATCAATATCAGGATCACATAAATATTTACGATGGTCAGGATCAGTGCGGAAAGGGATGCCTGCAATTCTTTCTGCTTTGTGAAATAAGGCAAATTCAAATAAGCCAGTAACCTGCCCTCATTGTTCTCAAACGGCACATAGGCCGAAAGATAAGACAATTCACTGATGCTTTCCCGATGAATGAACTGGGCCCTTTTTTCATTATTCAGTTTGTAAAAGGCTATCGGATCCATCTTTCTTCCGAGCAAACCCCTTTGAAATATTTCCGCGCGGGAAGTGGCAAGTAAGTTCCCTCCGGGATCATACAAATTGATATCGGTATAAAAAACATTCGAGAATTTTATCAGAAGCTGATTCAGGTTATCGTACTTATCAGTAAACCAACCGGGAGTCAGCTCATTTTCGAATTCCAGTTTATGGGCAAGTTCGATCAGTACGGAATGCAGCTTCTCATGAAGGATCTCGTTCTGATTTTGTCTGTAATTCCGGATATTCAGCCAGATCGTACTACCCGCAATGAGAATCAATGAGATCAGCAGAATGGAAATAATGGTAAACTGGATCTTGCTTCGTAAACTTCCCAGAAACCGTATCTCGGATATTTTGATATTTTGCGCTGCAAAGGCCAGTATCAGACATAAATAATAGAACAGGAACAGGTAAGAGAATGCGACCAGCAGATCAAGAAATTTTGGTTTCGGCAGGCTCAGAACGATCAGATTATCCGATTCGGAATTGTAAAGCAAATGTTCATAATCATCAAGCCCGACCACCTGAAATTCGGATGTCAGTTTTCCGAAAACCTTTGGACTGAGACTATAACTGAATTCGCCATACTGGGCCACAAGGTTCCCTTTGTAATACTTGGCATAGGAGTATTTATCGATCAGCCTGTCCTGATGAAATTTCCGGTCAAGCAACAATTCCGGGTACCCCAGGAGGTCCTGCGATATTTTCGAATCAAGCTCAACAAAAAGAGTCAATTCATAAGGATGCTTCC
>JASFVU010000405.1:0-3729 GCA_050049665.1 Bacteroidales bacterium
GTGATATTAAATTCATGGGTGATATCGCTGATCAGGTTGTCAATAACTATGGCTGTTTTAGGATCCAGTCCTGAGTTAGGCTCGTCACAGAACAAATATTTTGGGTTTTGCACAATGGCCCTGGCAATGGCAACCCTCTTCTGCATTCCACCGCTTAATTCGGCGGGGAACAGATCATTCACATCCTGCAGATTGACCCTGTGGAGGCAAAAATCCACTCTTTTGCGCTTTTCCCCGGATGTCATTTTCGAGAACATGTCAAGAGGGAATTTAACATTTTCTTCAACGGTTAACGAGTCAAATAGCGCACTTCCCTGAAACAACATTCCCATTTCACGCCTGAGTTCCTGTTTTTGTTTTACAGACATGGTAACAAAGTCGCGGTCATGAAAAAATATTTTTCCTGAATCGACCCTATGCAATCCGATGATCGATTTGACCAGAACCGTTTTGCCTGAACCGCTCTTTCCGATGATCAGGTTGGTTTTACCTTCATGAAAGATTACTGAAACATCCCTGAGAACAGTGACATCATTGAATTTTTTTGTTATGTGCTCAACTTTTATCATCAGGCAAGCATTAACTGAGTGAGTATTACATTGAACAGAAGTATCAGTACACTGCTTGTAACCACACCTTTGGTACTTGAATGACCGACTTCAAGAGCTCCTCCCTTCACATAATATCCGAAAAATGCCGGAACAGAGGTAATAATGATAGCAAATATTACCGTTTTTACTAATGAATAGGTGATGTAAAACGGGACAAACCAGTACTGTATACCATAGATATAGTCTGTGGATGTAAGAGCTCCGGTTATTACCGACGCAGCCCAGCCTCCAAAGACACCGACAAACATGCTGATCAGTGTCAGGATTGGATTAAAGATAACAGCAGCAATGATCTTGGGAAGGATTAAATAGCTTGCCGAATTGACCCCCATAATTTCCAGGGCATCAATTTGTTCCGTTATACGCATATGGCCAATCTCAGAAGCGATATTCGATCCTACTTTTCCGGCGAGGATCAGACCGACAATTGTTGAGGAAAATTCCAGCAGCATGGTATCACGTGCGGTTAATCCTATCAGGTACAGGGGTATAAGCGGGTTTTCCAGGTTATACCTTGTTTGTAAGGTAATGACAGCTCCCATGAAGATCGAGATAATAATTACAATTCCTATTGAGTTAATGCCCAGACTTTCGATTTCATTAAGTACCTGCCTGTAATAGATCTTATTTTTTTCCGGCTTTGAAAAAACGCGTCCCATAAGAATAAAGTACCTTCCGATTTGCTCCAGGATCTTCATGAATAAGGTGTTTCAACGAAAATACAAATAAATATGGGAATACGGTATTTTTATCGTTTATCAGGAGAGAGGACAGTTATATCAAAATAGTGCATTATTCTATCCTCATTTTGTTAAATTAGTAATGCATATTTAATTGATGAATTTTAAAAATGAACAGTAATAACTATTGTGTGATCATGGCCGGAGGAATAGGCAGCCGGTTTTGGCCTCTCAGCCGTACAAAAATGCCTAAACAATTTCTGGATATACTGGGAACCGGGAGTACGTTGTTGCAGCAAACACATAGCAGGTTTTCCAAAGTTGTGCCGCAGAAGAACATTTTCATCGTTTCCAATGATGAATATGGAGACATCATCATGAAGCAGATTCCCGGGATCAAAAAAGATCAGGTGCTGTTGGAACCTCTCAGGCGAAATACAGCTCCTTGTATTGCTTATGCCAATTATAAGATACTGGAAATGAACCCGGAGGCGAACATCATAGTTGCACCCTCGGATCATTTGATATTAAAGGAAAGTGAATTTTTAACGGTAGTGGAAAAAGGGCTGGAATTTGTCGATGAAAATGATGCATTGCTGACCCTGGGCATACAGCCCAGTCGTCCTGAAACAGGGTATGGTTACATTCAGATCACGGGAGATAAAAATTCGGTTGTTCTTAATGAAAGCCTCAGAAAGGTTAAGACCTTTACGGAAAAACCGGATCTGAAAATGGCAAAAGTGTTCCTTGAAAGTGGTGATTTTTTCTGGAATTCAGGTATTTTTTTCTGGTCTCTGAAGTCTATTAATAACGCTTTCAAGACCCATCTTGCAGAAGTTGACAGCTTGTTTAACGAAGGCATTGGTATTTATAATACGGAAAGGGAACAGGAGTTTATTTCAAAGACCTATGCAAAGTGCAAGAACATTTCCATTGATTACGGCATTATGGAAAAAGCGAATAATGTACACGTTCTTTGTGCCGACTTCGGATGGTCTGATCTGGGGACATGGGGCTCGTTGTTTGATATGTCCGTAAAAGACAAGAATGGGAATTCCGTTCAGGGCAAGAGTGTATTTCTGTACGATTCGAAAGGGTGCATCATCAACCTTCCCAATGAAAAACTGGCAGTTATTCAGGGTCTGGAAGATTACATAGTGGTAGATGCAGATAACATATTGTTGATATGTAAAAAAGAAGATGAGCAGAAAATAAAACAATATGTTACGGACGTAAAGCTGGAAAAAGGGGAGAACTATATTTAGGAACCAATTATGGAGTTTAATGATACAAAAAAAAGGCCGTTCATATCAACGGCCTTTTTGTATTGTATTTCCTTCGGGGTATTGTTAATATTCCCAGAGGTCATGTTCAATGTTAAACAACCATTCTTTTTGTTTTTCAGCCTCAAGCAAAGCGTCTACTCCCATTGTATAGGAATTGATCCACCTGTTATCATAAACATTCGATACGGCAAAAATATGACTTGCAAACCGCCGTTGCATAAAGAAATCATCGAATGATATTCTCTGAGAATCATTATTTCTGTTGAAGACTTCGTGATTTGCAAGAATAGGACGAATTTCAGGGAAATACACCCAGAAAGTGGGAGTTTGCAGAATTTCATCCATAGGCATGCCCTGGTCATCTTCACGGTTGTAAACCCGGATAGGACTGATGCCGATAATCCTTACCTTCATTACGGAATGATTCTTGTCGAAAAACCATTTTTCTTTTACCAGCAGTTTTTTTACCTCATAGGTTTTTCTGGGATTTTCCACGACTACATCAATAAGCTGACCTGTTGTCGGGTCAGTTGTTCTTGTTGTATCGGTTCCGGCATCAAAAGCCTCATCCACCTGATCGATCGTCATCTGGGCCGTAAATTCGTTTAGAGGATCATTTGTAGAAAATGCCCTGATACCTTCATTATCGATACCCCAGAGGAGGAGATCAACAAGGTTCATTCTGCCTCCTATCGGTTTTGTCGGATAATATAAAGCAAGGTTTTGTTTTTGACGCAGGTCGATCATTCTGTATATGATTTTTGACCACATCACATCGGCTTCACGAATGTATTCATACGGTACAGGTTTTTTAAGAGGAATATGTTCCCTGACATAGACCTCCTGCAAATTATCCTGACCAGATACTTTGTAAGTTACTGTCAATACTGATAATCCGACAAGCAATAACACAATCTTTTTCATCATATCTTGTATTTAAAAGTTAATTCAATTTAAAATTTATGGTCGAAAGAGGCCTTGTGGCTCCATCCGGCCCAACAGCTTTAATGTCCTGAATATATACGTTTTGTCCTCGGTTAAGGTTTCCGATCAGGTTTTTTTGTTCCTGAGTAAATCTATTCGATTTTGAAGTAAATTCTCTGGTAAACCCCTGCACGGTTGCTGATACGGTAAATTCTGTAATGGTAAATT
>JASFVU010000444.1:0-3517 GCA_050049665.1 Bacteroidales bacterium
TACCCTCCATGTAGAATCGGTAGCCTGGATCTCCGAAAACAAAACTCTTTTGTATTCGTTCTTTTTTCTTGCTTCTCTGTTGTTTTACCTGAAATACACCGGCACTCAACTAAAAAAATACTATTATTATTCCCTGCTGATATTTATGCTGTCATTGTTATCAAAAGGTATGGCTGTATCCCTATCGCTGAGTTTAATCGCAATCGACTATTTTCTTGAAAGAAGATTGTTGTCGGGAAAAGTAATTCTGGAAAAAGTACCTTTTTTTGTACTTTCTATAGTCTTCGGAATAATTGCCATAAAAGCGCAGGACAACGCTATCAATTCACTTCAGCAGGAGGTCAAATTCGGTTTTCCTGAAAGGATATCCTTCGCCGGTTACGGACTTCTGAATTATGTTTTCAAACTTTTCTTACCTGTTAATTTATCCACCCTTTATGAATATCCTTACAAAACATACGGACCCGTACCTGCTTATTATTATGTCTGTTTGGCTATCACATTAATAGGCTTCTGTATTTTGATCGTAAGATTTCGTAAATCACGTACAATTATGTTTGGCAGCCTGTTCTTTGTTTTCAATATCATTTTTGTTCTTCAAGTGCTCCCCGTTGGTAATGCAATTATGGCAGACAGGTATAGTTACATTCCTTCAATCGGATTCTTTTATATACTGAGTTATACATTGTATCAATTAATTGAACATAAAAACAGACAGGTTGCATATGGATTACTGGCAGTTTATATCGTTCTGATTTCATTTTTGACATACCAGAGAATAGGGGTTTGGAGAAATAGTATCACGCTTTGGAATGATACATTAAAAAAAGCAAAGTATCAGGAAGGATCAAAGGCCTGGTTAATGAGGGCTTCAACGTATAACAGAACCGGTAAGTATAAGGAAGCTTTAAATGATATTAACCGATACATCCCCTATCATCGGAATGATCCGACAGGTTTTTTTGAGCGGGCAGTTTCCAAACGTTTTTTGAAAAAGAATGACGAGGCATACGAAGATTTAAATGTAGCAATAGCATTAAAAACAACAATCCCGGAAGCTTATCATAACAGAGGTATTATAAAAATGGATATGAAAGATTATTTTGGTGCCCTTGAAGATTTTAATCAGGCCCTTGATATAAAAAGAAATTTTACAGAAGCTTTTATTGCCAGGGCTGATGTAAAGGTATATTTACACGATTACCTTGGCGCTGTCAGCGATCTGGATACAGCATTGTTTTTATATCCTTACGATGCTGAAGTATATAATAACAGAGGAACACTGAAAAAAATGATCCGCGATTACCATGGTGCACTGGATGATTTTAATAAAGCTATTGCACTGAACAATTCCCTGAAAACAGCTTATCAAAACAGAGTTGACGTACTCATGATGTTAGAAGATTATGAAAATGCAATTCGTGATCTCAATTTACTATTGAGTGGTGGTCATAACCCCATTGCTTATTATTACAGGGGGCTGGCAAAAATCAAATTGGGTTTAAATCAGGATGGCTGCCAGGACATTCAAAGGGCATCTGAATTCGGTTACAAGGATATAGATCCTGATATCTCTGTACTTTGTAATATCAGTACCATAAACTAAAGTATCTTCTTCAGGGAGGAAAGGTATTGATTTCTGATATGATTAACCGGTTGATATTGTTTTTGACGTAATTTATCAACCACCTAAGGCAGTTATAAATGATCAGATATATTAAAATCATTAGTTTTCACACTATCAGGACATAAAATGAAATCCGGGAAAAAAACCAGCAAATCACATAAAAAAACAGCAGGCAGAATCTTTATCCTCCAAAAGGACAACCCTTCTTCCTGGTGGGAATTCAGTGTGTTGATAGCTGCCATTTTTATTATTTATTTACCGGGTTTAAAAGGAGAAATGCTATTTGATGATATACGCAATATCCGGGAAAATCCATATTTACAGAATGTTTCTGATCTTCAGTGGTTATTTAAAATACCTGAATATTCAGGATTGACAGGACGACCTTTCCTCCAATGGAGTTTTGCCCTGAACATATTACTACTGGGCAAAAGCCTTTTCTCTTATCACATTGTCAATACGCTGTTACATATCTTAAACAGCATTTTTATCTATCTTATCTCAGCTACGATCCTGAAAAAGAAAAAACCTTCGCAGAACAACCATTATTTGTATGAAAAGATACCTTTCGTTGTTGCTTTGATTTGGGCTGTCAATCCCATACATACCCATGCAGTAACATATATTATTCAGCGAGCTGAAGTTCAAATGGCTTTTGGTTTTTTAGGTGCTGTCTACTTTGCTATTGCCGACATGTCATCAGGAAAACAAATACGATATTCGGTTATCAGTATACTTTTTGCCTTTTTAAGCATGGGGACAAAAGAAGTGGGAACTGTTATTCCGGTTGTGGTTTTCATGCTGCATCGGACATACGGCGAAGGAGGGCTCCTTCATATATTGAAAAAACGATGGGTACTCTACCTGGGTTATTTTCTCGCATTATGCATTACCCTGATACTTACTATCAGATCAAGTGTCTGGAATGATTCTGCTTCAAGTGCATTATCCGGATTTGAATATTTCAAAACACAAACCTTAATCTTTTTCTATTATATAAAAACCTTTCTTCTGCCCGGGAATCATGCATTTGATTTGACATGGGAGACAGTCCCGGGTAATTTTGCTTTTATTATATTAAGTTTTATAATTTTTTCTTTGATTATCTCCTCCGTTATTTTATTTGTTAAGCGAAAATGGTATGCCTGGCAGATACTAAGTATTTTTCTGATACTGGCTCCTACCTCCAGTTTTATTCCATTGCCCGATCCGGTCTATATCCACCGGTTTTACCTGCCAGGTATTTTTATAACAGCATTCATTGTTGTTGGAATGCTTGCCTCTTTTAATTATCTCATTTCCAAAAACAAAATGATAAAAAATAATGTCCGTACAATTCTAACAGGATTATTGATTGCCGTATGTTTTTATTACGGCAACATGACCATTAAGCGTAATAAGCTGCATCAATCTGCTAAACTGGTTTGGCAGGATACACTCGAAAAAGATCCAAACAACGCACGGGCATATAACAATCTGGGCAGAATTTATCTGGATAAAGGAAATCCTGATAAAGCCCTGGAAAATCTTAATAAAGCCCTGACTTTCAATACACGAAGTAACTTTACCCCGGTGATAAAATACAATTTGGGAAATTGCTATTTTGATTTACAATCATATGATCAGGCCCTGATAAATTTTTCCGAAGCTATTCGACTCAAGGAAGATTACTGGTCGGCATATATAAACCGTGGCGTTACATTCATTGCATTGAACAGATTTGAAGAAGCTGCCCGGGATCAAAGACTTGCATTGAAATATGTTAAAACGAACCCATATCTATATATGCAGTATGCCTTTTCCCTGTATAAACTGAATTATACCAACGAAGCAAAAGATGTAATAAAAACAGCCGAATCAAGAGGTATTGCCATCCCAAATGATTTTAAA
>JASFVU010000184.1:0-6026 GCA_050049665.1 Bacteroidales bacterium
TCGGCCCCTTCAACGCTCATGACTTCATTCGATATTTTCCGGTATTCTTCTGTTGCAAGTACATCACGCCCCGTTTCCTGAAGAGAGCGGGCAGCAATATAATGTGCTTCACGTATCAGCTCCGGAGGTAATTTGCTGAGAGTAAGTACCTTCCGGGAAGCATCCAGCGCTTCCCCGAAATTTTCAAGCTTGTACTGCGACCTCATGACAGCTACATAAGCTTCCTTCTTATTGGCCGGCGCAGGATATTTTCGGGCTGCCCTGGAATAAAGATCAATGGAAGCGGCATATTCTCCCCTGTCTGTTTGTATCCTGGCCGCGCCTAATAACGCCTGTTCCGTAAATTCATTGTCAGGCTGCCGTATCACATACTGAAATGAGTTCAGTGCCTCATCAAACTCTTTTGCCCTGTAATTGCACTCCCCTTTGTAGAAATGTGCATTCAGCAAATACTTTCCGCCGGGATACCGGATGGTGTATTTTTCAAAAGCCCTGGCTGCCTCCTTACAATTACCCGCCATATAAACTTTTTCTGCCGATACATAGCTCAGGGAATCCTGTTCGCCTGCAGAAATTACCGGAGCCATTTTCCCCAAACCGTTAACAAAAGCAAAATACTCGTCTACCTGGTTGATATCGACATAGATGGTTTTTAATCCGACGAGTGCGTCCTTTGCTGCCACGGACCCGGGATATTTTGAAACGGTCTCCTTGTAATACCGGATCGCTGCCTGGTTGTTGTCGCTGTTGTAATACAACAGGCCCAACTGTACATATGCCTCCGGCGCCAGTTCGCTTTCAGGGTGTCCGGAAACCATTTTCCCGAGGTTTTCGATGGCTTGTCTCGTATCAGCCATCTTAACATAGCTCTGAGCGATCTCAAACAAGGCGTCGTCCACGTAGTTTGAATTCGGATAGTCGGCAACAAGCTGCTGAAGTGTCTTGATCTTTTGTATGTCCTTATTGGAAAGTCCCTCGCAGATCCCCTTCTGTAACAAGGCATATTCAACATCGGTCTCTGCCGTTTGTGCTGCCCTGCTATAATAATCGGAGGCCGAATAATAGTCCGACTGCGCATAAAAAGAATCTCCCGTACGGTTTAATGCATCTCCCTTTTCTTTTGCCAGTCCGGAAGAAGCTCCGGAAACAAATTTCCTGAAATATTCGATGGCCTTATCGTATTGTGACAAATGAAAATAAGCATACCCCACGTTGTAATCCAGGTAATCGAATTCATCCGTTGTGTAAGCTACGGATGAATTCCTGAAATCGCTGAAGCACTGAAGGGCCTCCCGGTAGGCTTTCATCCGGTAATAGGTTTCCCCTTCCCAGTATTGGGCCTTTGCTTTCAGAAGTTCATTGTGACTCCCGTACCTGAGCGACTTATCGAACTGCTGAATGGCCTGACTGTATTCCAGGTTGTTCAGTTGTTCAATGCCCCGGTAATAAGCGATCTTCTGATAGGCCTCCTTCATATCGTCCGAACCCAGGTCCGTTTTTTCCAGTGATTCAAGGGCCAGTTTGTAATTTCTTGCATTCAGGTAAGACTGAACCAGAAAACGGTAGGCCTCATCAATGCGTTTTGATTCGGGATATAGTTTTATAAAGTCTTCAAAAGCCCTTATGGCCTCATTAAAGGGGTCGGTACTGAGTTCGTATGTGATCAGGGCATAATTGAACAGGGCATCCTGCTGAATGGACTTGTCATATGGCATGCGGGAAGCAGAGTGAAATGCCAGCCGGGCATTCTGCTTATCCCCGGTCCTGAGGTAACAATCGGCAAGATAATAAGCTGCATTCTGCCCCAGCCTGCTATCCGTACTGGAAATGGACCGGAACAGGTCAATGGCTTCTTCATGTCTGCCGGCCTTATAAAAGGCATAGCCCGCCTGGTATTTATCTTCTTTTGTTACAAAGTCGGCACTGTCAAGAAACGTCTGAAAATAAGGAAGGGATTCTTCGTACCTTCCTAACTGTGCGTAGGCTTCGGCGGTGATCCGTGAGACTTCTGCCAGACGTTTATCCGTCACATTGCCGATCATTCCGGGTGCAAATTCGACGATCTCCTTATATTTCTCCTGTTTATAATAGATCTGGATAATATAATAAGGAGCAATGGAACCGAATGTTTTGTCCTCTGCAAGCCGCAAAAATCCATTCAGGGCAGTCTGATAATTCTCTTCTTCATAATGAATATGCGAATAAAAATACAGGGCCGGAGGCGTATATTTCGTATCAATGTCTGTTATCCTGTATAAGATCGGCTTCGCCTTGTCCGTATCCTTCAGCATGTAATAGGAATAACCGAGTTTAAAATAATATTCGGCCCACTGATCACGTGTGAGCTTATCGGGATCGGACTGATTGTAATACGTTACGGCATCCTTCCATTTTTTACGGGCATAAAAATAGCCTGCCAGGTTAAACAGGGCTTCGTTGATAAGCGGACTTTCGGGATTTTTGCGGATAAACTCCATGGTCAGGAACTCGGAATCCTCATTAAACAGTCTGACGGCACAGTAGGCGATATAATATTGGGACAGGGTACGTAATTCGGAATCCGTATTCCCGTAAGTTTCCAGGGATCTTTCAAAGAATTTCTGAGCTGTATTGAATTTTTCTTTCTCCAGCAGTTCCATTCCTTTCCTGAAATCGTTATCCCCGTGTACATGCAGATAACTTTGCTGTGCATTTGCCGGGAAAATAAGAAATGTCAGGAATAAGAAGGTGACAAAAAACTTCATTCTATTAATTTTGTAAACAGCCATAAAATTACGGAATACCTAATATTAAGCTATTTCTGAATTCCTTTTTAATTAACATAAAACTGTTAATTCTGGAAAATATTTTAATTTAGGCCGAATAAATTGACCGGAGAGAAAAGACATGACATTATGCTTATAGATTCAGTGATCTCATTTAAGGATGCATCAATTTACCAGGATGATTACCTGGTACTGTCCAGCGTAAATCTTGAAATAAATAAGCATGAGTTTGTTTATCTTATCGGAAAGGTCGGCAGCGGAAAAACGAGCCTGATCAAGACCATCAATGCCGAACTTCCTTTAAAAGAAGGTACGGGTAAGGTCTCTGAATTTAACCTCGAACAGATCCATCACAGGGAGATCCCTTTACTCAGACGAAAGCTGGGGATCGTTTTTCAGGATTTTCAGTTGCTGATAGACCGCCCGGTAATTGAAAACCTGAGATTTGTCCTTGGCGCTACCGGGTGGAAAGATAAAAAAGAGATTGACCAGCGTATCGGGGAAGTACTGAAAAAAGTGGATCTGGAGTTCAAGGGATACAAAATGCCTCACCAGTTGTCGGGAGGAGAGCAACAACGTGTCGTGATCGCCAGGGCACTCCTGAACGACCCCGAAGTGATCCTTGCCGACGAGCCAACCGGCAACCTTGACCCGGATACATCCGACGGCATCATGAAAATACTTTTTGAAATACAGGAATCGGGACGTGCCGTTGTCATGGCCACACATAATTATTCCATCATGAAAAAATACCCTGCAAAAACATTCAAATGCGAAGGTGGCAAGCTTACCGAAGTTCAGAAGAATGAGGAAATAAACTTCGAATCGCTGGAGTTATAATAACAAAGTCCCGGCAAAAGAATTGCTTATGGCAAAAACTATCTGCATGATCTCCTGTCTGCATGGGTTATATGACGATCGCATATACTGGAAGGAAGCTCTTTCGCTGCAAAAGAACGGTTATTCCGTATGCCATATCGGGGTCGGTGATAAAGACGGGGATACCGTATCGGATGAAGGCATAAGGCTGATCGAAATAAAAAGGATCACCTACTTCAAAAATCCGTATGCGGATAAGTTGTTCCGTATCCTCTCCTTTCGTCCTTCGGTCTATTCAAAAATATTCAGGATAGCAGAGTCTCTTCAGGCCGGTGTTTACCACCTTCATGACCTGCAACTGAACAGGATAGGACCCGGACTGAAACAATTAAAACACAAGCCAAAGGTAGTGTATGATGTGCATGAGCCCTACCCCGAAATCATACGTTATCTGAACCCGACAAATGTAATATCGTCTTTAATCAGCGTGATATACAGCAAGTTCATTGAAAAATGGCAATTGAAGAAAGCACGGGAATATGATCTCATTAT
Source organism: Bacteroidales bacterium (assembly GCA_050049665.1). GTDB lineage: Bacteria > Bacteroidota > Bacteroidia > Bacteroidales > UBA10428 > UBA10428. The sequence goes on from JASFVU010000184.1 coordinate 4,137, forward strand.
TGCCACGGAGGAAAATGTTGCCGGTTATTTCAGCAGAGTGACGGAAAAAGTAAGGATCATTCATAATTACAGCTCCTTCTCAGGAGAAGATCAACCATCAATGAAAATGGAATATAATGCTATCTATGCAGGTGGTATCTCTTCCCGGAGAGGCATATCAGAGATGCTGGAGGTTGCCAGATCGGCAAAAAAAGAGGGATTAAACTTTAAGATATTGTTTATCGGACCGGTAAAAGAAACAGGACTTGAAAAAAAGATCCGCAAATACATAAACAGTCATAACCTGGAATCGGTCTTTTTTTTGAAAAAGATGGTTCCTTATGAACAAATCAAAGAATATTATTCACGATCCGGGATTGGTATTTGTCTCTTCAGAGACAATCCGGTATATCATATTCTGCTTCCTATCAAGATCTTTGAATACATGGCATTCGGCCTGCCGGTACTATGCAATGATTTTGGTCACCCCGGCAGGATCATCAAAAAAGAAAAATGTGGTATAGCCACCGGTAATCCGGAACCAGAAGAAATACTGAATGCAATGCTGAAAATACTGAATGACAAAAAGCTGTATTCCGAGATGTCTGTTAATGGAAAAACAGCCGTAGAAACCACATACAACTGGAAGAATGAAGAAAAAAAATTACTCGGTCTATACCAGGAATTGCTACCATAAATGATACTGTTTGACAAACTTCGGAAAATATTCAATTATTTAAAGAGAATCAAAACATCCAGGCTGCTGTTGTCTTTGATGCACAACGGATACCTCATTGAAACGGGGTGGTTGCAAAATTTCAGCAACAGGAATCCCGTGGATATCAATGGGGACCCTATCCCGTGGACCACCTATTCTTTCATCCATTTTATCAAAGATTACCTGAAACCGGAAATGGAATTGTTCGAGTTCGGGTCAGGGAATTCCACTCTTTTCTTTGCTTCCCTGGTGGATCATGTTTATACCGTTGAACATGACCGGAAATGGTTCGACAAATTAAAAAGCAGATTACCCGAAAATTCAACCGCATTCTTCCGGGATCTGGATAATGGTTACGAAACATGCATCCGGGAAACGAACAAGAACTTTGATGTGATTTTTGTTGATGGAAGAAAAAGAAACAAGTGCATCAAAACCGCTGTTCACTGTCTGAAAAAGGATGGTATCTTAGTGCTTGATGACTCCGAAAGGAGTTACTACCGGGAGGGTATTAATTTTTTGTTGTCTCATAATTTTAAAAAGATCGAATTCTGGGGCATATCGCACAGGTATTTCCATAACAAGGCCACAGCCGTATTTTATAAAACCCTATAGCCTTGAACGTTACATCTGACAGAAAATTAAGGAACGACATCGTATGGTACATGATAGGGACCGCCCTGCCCATGCTCACCCTGTTTGTCAGGTCTCCCATCTATACCAGGATCTATTCCCCGGAACTCTACGGCGTATATACCATAGCCTACATCACATTCACTTATCTCTCCACCATCAGTTATCAATGGATCACCAACAATGTATGGCGGTACTTTCTGAAATACAGGAACACGAATACCCTTGGCCTTTACTGGTCGGTTACGTTTTACCTTTTGTTCGTTTCCGCAATCCTGGTTGCGGTCATTTGCACCGTATGGTTTTTGCTTTCGGACGATCCCGTTTTAAAACAGCTCATAGTGCTCGGCGGACTCTATTTCTTTACCAATGAATTTGTAAATATTCTGCTCATTCCTTCACGCATCTCGGGAAAGGCAGGCTATTACAATATTCTGAACAGTGTAAGAGCCGTATGTTCATTTCTGCTTTTGCTTGGATTAACATTCATTGGCCATGCAAAGATCGAAGCGTTTTTTACCGCCCCGTTAATGATCAATGTGGTCTTCATAATTTTTCTG
>JASFVU010000185.1:0-5994 GCA_050049665.1 Bacteroidales bacterium
ACCATTTCCCGAAATCACACTGATGAGGATTTTTTTCAACATCCAGTCTGTTGACGTGTCCTCCCCTGACAAGATAATCCTGTATATTGAGAGACCATTCTACATGAGCAGTTTTTGCTTCCCTGAGTGTATTACTCATGCTACGATCTGCCTGAACAAAGATATTTTTGATTCTATTGGCCGATTCGTGCAATTTAATATGCGGATCCTCAATATCATCGAAATATGCTTTCAGTTCAGGATACTTGTTTTCAATCTCCTTCCTCTTATCACTGTGGTACCATTTTCCAAATGCACAATTATTCGGATCCAGTTCTACTTTAAGCTCCGTAACCTCAGGATTTGTAATAAATTCGTTGACCTGTTGAGCCCATTTCAGATGGTCATTAAACCTTTGTGTAATTTCATTCTTGTTCTTATTGCTAAGATTGATATTATCAGCTCCGCCAATGATATCTCCAATCCCGATAATACTTCTCAGAGCGGTGAATAATATCAAAGCAACTACAATTGTAAAAGCTATAAAAAACTTTTTTCCCAGTGTAAAATTTTTCCATTTCATAGTTTGATGATTTAATAATTTATTATTAGTTGATTATGTTAAGTTCAAATAGTTACATTATCGCCATTGGTTATATAATATATTCGGGATATTAATCAGGGATACGGTGGTCCGTATAGGAGTTATACTACTATGGAATGTACCATCCGGATAAAACGGATAAGATACTATGAAAATTTTTCGGTACTTTGATTTAAAGGAAAAGATAATACTGAAGGTGTCCTTAAAGAAATTCGCCGGATTGTTTGAAGTCATTAGGATAAAAATCTTTTAAATAAGTTAGTTATCATATGTTTTAATTTTACGAGAATAAAGAATTTAGTTATATGTAATGCCTCAATGAAAAAATTGTCATATAACAAATCAATAAATGTTAAATAGCAGTCAAAAAAGGATTATTTGAATCGGATTTCGGAAATACAATCTTTAATCGGAATTAACGTAAAAGTTTATTTTATATGAATTTTTTTTAATATATTTAATTAACTAAATCGTTATTCCCTAAAATCATATGGAGCATTTTATTGAGCAGACAGACTGTGGTGCTTGTCAATTAAACTGTATTTGTCTGGGTGATCTGACCAGCAGGGAGATGGAGGAGTTCAATGAGAACAAAAGGGTAATTGTATTTCACAAAGGGGAAACCATTTACAAGCAGAGAACCTTCCTGTCGAATATTATTTTTATTAAGGAAGGAATCGGGAAATTGCTTGTTGAGGGATCCAACGGGAAGAAATTTACCATTAAGCTTTTTGGACCGAATGAATACATCGGGTTAACACAGTTGTTTGGAAAAAACAGGAGCAATTACACCGTTATTGCTTTGAAACAAACAACTGTCTGTATGATAGAGATTAACTTTTTCAAAAGATTAATTCTTAAAAGAACACACCTTGCTGAGAAAGTACATCGATTATGCTCTGAAGAATATAATTTTCTGTATCAGAGACTGGAAATATTAGGGACAAGGAATTTGCATGCAAGACTCTCCGATACCCTCATGTATCTGACCAATGAGAAATTGAGCCGGGAAAACGTATTTTCCCATATTACCAGGAAAGATATAGCAGAACTCTCGGCAATGTCAAATGAAAGTATGATAAGGTTATTGAATGAATTTAAAAACGACAGACTTGTAACCATTGATGGGAAGGCTATAAGAATTGAAAACCAGGAACTTCTTAAAATATTGTGGAAGGCCGGGTAGAAATGGAATTGTTCTACAATGCTAAAAGAACATACATTGCAAAATACAGATAACACTATAAAATTTCAATATTTGTATCCTGCCAGTTTGTTTGCTACAGATGAGCATTACAATTTAACCACGGTGTTGGGCTCCTGTGTTTCGGTTTGTCTTTATGATCCGGTCGGTAGGGTATCTGCAATGAATCATTTTATGTTGCCTGTAAATCCTAATCCTTCGTTTGATATAAAAAAATATGGTGACACATCTATGGGATTCATGTTTGAAAAGTTATTAGCCCTGGGTGCGGTAAAAAATAAAATTGAAGCAAAAATATTTGGAGGTAGTGAGATAAATAACATGGGGAATTCATCATTTAATATCGGAAAGAAAAATATTGAACAAGCCTTTCATTATCTAAAGGAGGCAAAAATCCCGGTTGTTAATTATGATGTAGGAGGAGGACTGGGACGAAAAATTGTTTTTGATACCCGAACAGGAATTGTAAAACGTAAATACATAAACAACACAAAAGTTTTACTGTAAATTAATCTGTCTACAGTGTTTCATTCACATTTTTTTGATCTCCGGGGAAGATTATAAATAGGGGTGAGCCTGAGAGTGGGAAAAGAGTCTTCCTCCGTTCCGGAGGACCGGAACTCCTGCGGATAAAAAAAACAGAGTGATCGTTTGAGCTCGTTCTTCGCTCTTATTTAGATGTTTTTTTTTCATAGCAGGATGTGTTTGGATTGGTTTTATAATAGGTTCAAAACAGTTAAACAGAAAGTAGAAGTCATTAATGGCAGCACTCAATCATTTCGATTGAAAAAGAGGGTGTCCAAAAAGTCCTTGTGTCTCTTTGCGTCTACTTTGAGTAACTTTGTGGTATAGTGTGTTACACAGACCTTCGTCTGCCGAAGCAGACTGCGGCCTGCGAAGGCAAAGAATCACAAAGAAGACACTGAGTTTCACGAAGTAAAAATATCCTCTGAAAGAAGATTGTTCCCTGCTTTTTGGACAGCCTCTGCGTAAACAAATACGCTATCAGCCGAAACGCCGGGATCCGCTGTCCCACTCTGGAGTATATATACACTGAAAAACCAACTGTGAAATTGGCTTTGATTGCCGTTTAATAGTTATCTTTCGGCATAAATTACTTCAATCAAATTGTCGGGGAATTTATCATGGAGAAAATAAAAAATACAACAGGAGCATTTTTTATATTTTTAATGTTGCAGGGATTTACTTTATACGGCCAAAGGATTACAGTGAGCGGTAATGAATTCCGGTTAAATGACGAACATATCTGGTTGAACGGCACCAATACCCCGTGGGATAACTGGAATGATTTTGGCGGAAGTTTCGAGTACGATTGGTGGGATAACGAATTCGGGGAGTTACAGGATCTGCATATTAACTGCACACGGGTATGGATTACCTGCGACGGTAATAACGCAGGGATCGATATTACCGATGAAGGGTTTATTAACGGCGTAAATTCTACTTTTTGGTCACATGTCGATCAGTTGATGGAAATCGCACAAAGCAAACAAGTTTATCTGATGGTTGCCCTGATCTCTTTTGATCACACCAAACCCGGTAATCAGAATGCCGAAAAATGGATCAATATGTACAACAGTTCGGTAAACCGGCAATCGTTTGTTGACAGCTTTGCCGTACCCTTCGTGAACCGGTACAAGGATAATCCCTACTTTTTTGCTGTAGATGTGGGAAATGAGTTGGAATGGGTCTGGGAGAATCATGGTGTTGCCTCCGGCAATGTTATAGATTTAATTGCCCGGGTGGCAGATGCAGTAAAAGCGAATAGCGAAGTTCTGGTATGCCAGGGATGGGGAGCCGGTATAAAATACAATACCAGTGCATACGGAGGCAGCGGTAATTATCTGGCCGATGTAAATGTCGATTTTTATAACATCCATTATTACGATTGGCAAAATCAATGGTTCGGGAATCCCTTTGACTTGTCTCCTGCAGATTACGAAATGCATTCAAAACCTTGCATTATTGGGGAAGTGCCTGCTATAGGAGCTGCAGGATATACGCCACTGGAATGCTACCAAAAGGCATATAAGAAGGGTTGGGACGGCATGATGGTATGGACATCGAATGGTGTTGACGGGAACGGCGACAAATGGGATGCAGAACCGGGGTCGGATTATATTTGGGAAACTTACCAAAACCTGGTTACAGGTATGGATAATATTACAACACACAACAGAAACAAAGGATTCAGATTATATCCGAACACGCCCAACCCGTTTACTGCAAGCACAACCATTCAATTTTCCCTGCCTGAGCCGGGTAATGTACAAATACGGATCTACAATATGAAAGGGGATTTGGTAAAAACTCTGGTTGACGATCATTATTTGGCAGGCAACCACTCTGTTATCTGGAATGGTCCCGATAATCCGGGGGATCCTCTATCAACCGGTATCTACTTTTGTAGCCTCTACTCCGGCGACTTTTCCGAAATCAAAAAAATGCTGGTTATCCCGTAATTATCCGGCCTGATATAACCCGATGCGTGTTAATTTATTGAATTCTCATGTGGCAATCCACTGCTTGTGTATGATGGTCTGGTTGTACGGAATTATCAGAAGAATGCAGGTGATGTTCGTATCCCTCTCGCCTCAAATAATCATACAAGGGTTTGGGGGTGTGTATTCAAAACCTGTAACAAAAATTATTTTTGTATCAGCCCATTGTTTTGCGTTTCATACAATGTTATTGGCCTGAATAATGGAATCAGATGAAACGCTTTTCCTGTAACCATCTCTCTGCTACCAATATTATACCCTTCCAGGGTACTTCATAAGAAAAGCATGTAGGGTCACGATACATCGTGACCGGAAAAACCCATGGTTCAGGATTTGCAGATTGCGGCCAATCCATATGGTGTCCCTGTAAGATCATGACCAGAACCTGTTCAACCAATCCCACCTTCCCATTCTCTCATTTTCTCTTATTCCTCTTTGTAACCATGCTTCGCTATAGCGGCTGCACTATGGTAAGGAAGGGGTTTAGAGATGTGTTACGAATCCAATATATATCAAACCCAGTATCTAACCCACCAACCGGCTAACAGGCTAATGAGTTAAAATCTCACTACTCTCCTCTCATAACTTTCTCAATTGTGCCCACAGAATTCAGGCAGATCTGTTGATCAGATACACCCCGATCAGGATCAGGGTCATAAAGCCCAGATGCAATATGGTAACGGTTTCATGATCCAGAAGACCCCAGATAACGGCAAATACAGGAATAATATATGTTACGGAAGCTGCAAATACTGCTGATGTATAACGAATCAAACTATACATGATCAGCATGGCTACTGCCGTACCCATAATACCAAGCAGGGCTAATGCCAAAAAATGGATGGCCCATCCTTCTGTCTGTATTGCGGGTTTGAAATCCGTTGTAAGAAGGTATATCAGTGCCACCAGTCCGATAAACAAAAAAGCAAGAGAAGTTATCTGTATCCCTTTTAAATGGGTCAGGTAAGTTTTTACCACATTTATACTGAGTCCGTAGCAAAATGTAGCAGCAACGATATACAATACATAACTGTTGATATTCCGGACCGAAACATCAGAGCCCGAGGAAATAAGTCCGAGCGCACCCGTAAGACCCAGTACCAGCCCGATAAGCTGAAACCACCTCGTTTTTGTTTTAAAAAGGGACAACCCGACGATCAATGTGAAAACCGGGGTAAGGGAATTCAACATTCCTGCCAGTGCACTATCCACTCTCGTTTGAGCTTTTGTAAAAAGGAAAGCAGGTATAAAACTGCCTATAAATCCTGCTATCAGCAAATATTTAATATCCTTCCGGTAAAGGTTTTTCAAATTCCTGACCGAATAAGGAAGGAGCACCAGTGAAGCGAGAAAAATACGTATGCCGGCTGCCTGCGCACTGGAAAAACTCTTTAGCCCGATTTTCATTAAGATGAATGAACTACCCCAGATAAAAGCGAGAAAAAGAAGAATTGCATACTGGAACCACGGCTTCCTCCACATCATCGTTGTAAAATTTTTGTTAAGCTAACTCACTTTTTGCTAGCATGCAATAGAACCTGATGATTATAAGTAATTGTTTTAAGCAACATAAAAAAAGTTAAATTTGCGCACAACCGGCCCCATAGTTCAATGGATAGAATGTCAGATTCCGGTTCTGATGATCTGGGTTCGAATCCCGGTGGGGTCACATAATCAGAGTGAGA
>JASFVU010000186.1:0-5986 GCA_050049665.1 Bacteroidales bacterium
GATATTACACCCAGATGACCGAGATCGAACAACAGACAGACCGGTTTGATGAGAAGATTGATGTGGTTTTCCTGCAAGCCGGTGTGGGAAGCTGGCCTTCTGCTGTAATACACTTTGTAAGAAATCATCCTGCCCTGGAACATACAAAAATCGTATGCGTTGAACCTTATGAGTCGGATTGTTTCCTGGAATCTGTGAAAAACGGGAAACGCTCGGCCACGAAAAAAAACCAGAAAACAATTATGGCAGGACTTAACTGCGGGACTCCTTCGTTACTCGCCTGGGAGATCATGAAGAATAATACGGATTGTTTTTTATCCGTAAGTGATTCATACACGATAAAAGCCATGAAAGAATTCAGCAATCCACATGGCGGGGATCCACGGATCGAAGCAGGTGAGTCGGGTGCAGCGGGCCTTGCAGGCCTTATTGCTGTCACAACCGAACCCGGATTGAATGATCTCAGGAAGCAGTTAGGACTGGATCGGAATGCCACTGTTTTGCTTTTCAATACCGAAGGCATTACAGACCCGGAATTTTTCAGGAAAAATATACACATGTAAGCGACTTGTATCCGACCGGCTGTACCAACCATCCGGAATCTTTATTACAACGCTTTTCAACAAAAGAATGAACTGCCTTGCTGCGACCCGTCCGAACGGGTCGGCCGGTACGCTCCGCTATTGGGATTCCTGCCTGCCGGCGAGGCAGGGTTCGACCGGCAAATTCCGTTCAATTCTGCTCCAACAAATCGTTTTTTTTTGTAACTTATTTATCAATACCTAAATCCGACAGGCCATGATACCCTCCATTAAGCACAAAAAATGGCTTGAGCTATTATTGAGCCCTGACATTCCTGAAATAAGAAATCATTCCATGAGACTTAAGCTGAATGCAGTCAAGCGAAAAATAAAAACAGGAAGAATCACCCCGGAAGAAGGTGCTAAAGAATTCTTCAATGAATGCAACAACCATTATGAACTTTACAGAAGCGATCTTCTCCGGATATTTAACGACTGATTGAAGCTTACCCGCTGACCTTTCCCAAGCGATGAGAAGTGAGAGGTGAGAGATGAGAAATTATAAACACCATTTATCAGGGCTATTAATAATTGATATCAAAATTTTACGAACTTCATCATACTCAGCCGTAATTCTATCATAGATCGTATCCGAAATATACCTGCAATCCCTTGAATAATCAAGCCAGGTTTCAGTTTCAAACTCTTCTCCCAATGAATCAGTTAATTTATTGACAAAAGATTTAACATACCGCCTTTTTGCCCATGCTTCAGCTATATTGGAAGTCACAGATCTTGATGAGCGATGTATCTGGTCTGTAAGGGAATACTTTTCTTCTTTTGGAAAGTCATTGGAAATTTCAAAAATCTCCATTGCAAGTTTATATGCTTTCTGATACAGAATTAAATCTTTAAAGCTATTTATCTGACCCATTATCTATCTAAAAGTTTATTATCCATTTAACTCTCATTCTCTCACCTCTCATCTATTATCCCCCTTCTCTCTGGTGGCCGGATGATCTGACCAGAGAATATATGCCAATACCAAGCCAAACCAGGTTCAAAGCGGCAGGAGGGATTGCCCTGTGATAAATCGTGTTTGCAATCAGAAGAAGACTGCCTGCAACATTCAGCAGTTGATACAGTTTTGAATTTCCTGCAAGTTTACGGGAAGATATAAGACTATAAGCCAACAGGATGAGAAAAGAACCCGTCCACCCGGCAATTTCGATGAAAATATTCATGATCATATTTTATGCATTTATCTGCAATAATAAACTATTTACTATGGTAAGAAACGAACAAAAATAAAAAAAGCACCTTGTGAACAGGTGCTATATGTTAAACCTCTCAACTCCCGTCACAAACTACAATTCGTATTCAATACCCGTGCAGAGGATGTGGGATGTGAGCGGGTTGTTCTCGTAATATTCCTGCTGATACCTGTATTGCAGGCTTATGTTGATATCTTTTGTGAGACGGTACTGAACACCTGTTATAATTCTTAATCTCCACTGGTAACTGATATCTTTCGGACGGACAGTGAAAAACATTTCGGCAGCCAAAAGGGGAGCAATGTCCCATCCTTTGCGCCGGTACTTAAAACTTACCTTATGCCTGTGCTGTGTTTCAGGGATCCTGCCGTCTTCAGACCGGTTGAAATTGGTATACTCATTCTGGTAAATTGCCCTGTAGGCCATTCTGAGCCTTTCTATCCTGTAATCCAATTCTGCATAAAGCCCGTAACGATGCTTGTATCTCGTATAATCTTCCCGTTTATAATCCATCTCGTACCTGTATCTGACACCCAAACGAAGAAATTTGGTTACGGGGACCGACACATCTGTACTTCCAAGAATGCTTTCAAGACGGGTACTGTTGTCCCAGAGCCTTACCCCGGGAGAAACAGAAAAGTCCACCAGGTTAAAAACTTCTCCTTCCAGTTCAAATTCATACCATGTCCGAAAATCCGTTTCCTGTGAATAGGAAGCAACCGGAAGAACAAGAAACAAAAGCAACCGGATAATCTTTTTATTCATTTCAGGCATAATTGCTATTTAAGAATAATCATATCCGGTACTTCTACCGTCTGGTTTTTTCCGGTAATTTCAACCTCACGAATCACCGGTATTAATTCCGATGTCAGATCATAATTCTTTGTTGAATCCTTGGAATAGGCAAATACCGTATAATTACCCTCTCTCAGGTAATTAAATTCATAAGTGCCGTCATAACTGGTCTCGAATTTATCTCCGTAAACCGCATCGTCGCCATAAATAAGGAAGACATCTTTCTTTGCTGCAGGATAATCGGGGACTTTCTGTATGGTAAAATCCTTGTTATACTCCCTGATAATAACTTTGCCCCTTATGGTAGATGTGCCGCCCTTACCGGCCTCCTTTTCACAGGCTAAAAAGCTCACACTTAAAATAAGTACAAAAAGAAATACATAGTTCGTTTTCATTGCAATAGTGTTTATAGTAAATAATTATTTTATCATGATCAGTCTCTTGGTTACCACGCCATTTTCATTTGAAAGGCGCACATTGTAAACTCCTCCGGAAAGGCTTCCATTGCGTTCATCACTGCCATTCCAGTCAATATAATAAGTTCCCTGCACAAGGTATTCATCTACCGGAATTTCAATTAACCTTCCGCTCATATCAAAAATTTCAAGCCTGTAATTGCCGTCCAAATATACGTGAAATTGTATTGTAGTGAAATACGTAAACGGATTCGGAAAACATTCAAAAGATAATGGCTGTCCCTCCGGCACAGTTAATTCCTCGTTATGTAATACCCCATTATTAGGCTGTCCGGGGGTGCCCCCTGTACCGATAGCCTGCCAGTTTTCTCCTATTGTATTATCCAGAGACGGCCGGATCAGCTCAATGGTAGCTCCGGTACCATTCGCATTTTCAGGCCAGGGGTAATTCACATAGTAATCCACCGCATCCATCAGGTTCCCTTCATTATCGTATAGCCTTATCATATCGCCTGAACTGCTTAAACCAAACGGTAAATTACCCGTTGAGTTCTCCACATTCGGATAATATGTTCTGAAAGCATCCAGTTCGCGGCAAACGATCAGATAATCATTCGGAGCGAGGATATAAGAAGAAAAATAATATCCATTGTCAGGTCCGGTATCACTCAACAGCCACCCGGACAGGTCCACCGTGGTCTGGCCATTGTTCATTATTTCTATCCAGTCTTTTGTATCAAGAGCGGAAGATGAGTTATAATTCACCTCATTGATGACGATGGATATGTCTGCACTGCCGGCTTCTGCAAATATTGCTTTAAAGGATCCGGTACCATGCATATCGTATTCAATGACATTATTTGCGGAATTCACTGTACCTTCCCAGCGAACGAACTTGTATCCCGGTTTTGGAATGGCAGTCATTTTAATTGGTACATTCTCGAAATAGATCCCGGAAAAAGGATATTGCTTCGGATAGATCGAATTCAGTTTTATTTTCCCTGCAACCTCATCCGATACATCAACGGTTATCTCAAGTTCATCATCCAGGTTAAATACACTATGCATGTTTGCACGCGCATACACAGGCCTCATCCTGGCAAACGTTTTTCTGTCTTCAATCCTTGATTCCCATTCTTCATAAGTACCCCACCAGCGATTCATATGGTATTGAATTTCAGTACTGTAAAGTGTTTTGAACGAATCAAGCCTGGCTGTGGTTACGGGAACAGAAAAATCTGTGTTCAGCCTGTCACAATACTGGTTTATGAAGTTGTATCTGAATCCGAGGTTTGTTACCATTCTTCGGAATAACAGTGTTGCCCACGGAGGATTGGGCCAGTCCGGACCATCAGTTGCCAAAGCGTCTGCAAGTGTATTCAGGCTGTAATCATTCGCATCATAAATGCCGTAACTATATTCGGTATCGTATAATATCCACCTCCACTTACTTGCCGGTGATCTGGTTTTCCAGTACTTAATGTTGTTTCCCGGCCAGTCAAGGTTGGCAATATAGATCTGTGTCAGCTGATATTGGATGTAAGAGTCAATGTCCATCTTTCCCGCCATCCAGCTATAAGTACTATTATCCTGAAGGGTTGAATGTGAATTCAGGAAATCAGTGATCTCCATGTACTCTTCATTGTTTCCTACAATTGCCGTACCTGCATATTCAAGAAGATCCACCGAATCCGGATCGACGTGATGATTTTCGGCTATAAAATGTTCATTTACTTTTTCCCTTACATTCTGAATTCCCCAATAGTCACCGTTCAGGTATACCACAGCCGGTTGAAATGCCTGTCTGTCTATGTCCATTGGGCTTGTCAGACCTGCAGTAAATCCATCATGAAACTGAAGCCTCATGTTATCATTTCCGGAGTTTCTGATCACGAGCGCCTCAAATTCCTCAATGGGCTTATCGTGAAAAAACCTGTACTCGAACGACCCTTTGCCATACCGGCTCCTTGCAAAGAGTGACAAGGATTTCTGATCATTCATCCGAGACCAGCCTCCGAAAATCTTGGTTCCTGCTCCCTGATCGATCTGCTTTGTCCCCGACTGATCATAATATTCAAAATGAACGGGTTTTTCCCATTCCTGCCAGTAATTAGCTCCATAATGAGGTTCTGCCGCCTCTGCATTGGGCCCGGTTACATATATCCCTTCCAGTTCGTCCCATAAATTCACAGGGTCTGTGGAAATACATACGATCGGGAATTCATGGTCAGTTCCCACAACATAGGTATTGGTAATAACAGGGCCGGGTAATCCGGAAGAGTTCATCACTCTTGCCCTTACAACGGTATTGGCGGATATTGCTATTGCACCGCTATACAACATATCGTCATATCCCGGAACCGACCCGTCCAGCGTATAAAAAACAGAATCCAAAGGATCCTCTGAAGACAGAACCAAGCTTATCCCACCCGGATACCAACCTCCCTGTAAAGAGAATTCAACCGTGTCGCCTGCCTGTTGGCTGACGCCTGGTGTACTGTTTATCTCTCCCGGCGTAGGTTCTCCGAAATACAACCAGTTTTCGGTCCCGTCAGGCTTTCTTCCCGACGATATATCACTTTGAAGGAATACAGGAGCTACCGAATCCACCAACATACCTGACGGATCAAAAAGATAGATGCTTTCACCTTCGGCTTTTATTTTAAAGTTGGTATGTAATCCCCCCGACACAAATGACAGATAAGAAGAGACCTGGGAGGTATAACCCGAACCCGATCTTCCGATCGTTAAAAACGGGATCAGCGACATATCGGAAGATTCCAGACTAACATTATGGCCCTGAACAGCTAAAACATTCGTCCCTTCAACCAGCATACTCCCCGGATCGGAGATCTCAAAATAATCGGGAGACCCGTCCTGGTATATTTCCGCTTCATGAGACAGCCCATCCGTACTTTGATCAAACGCAACTTCCTCTCCCGAACTTCCCAGATTTACACGTACTATTTCCTGTCCGTTC
>JASFVU010000187.1:0-5978 GCA_050049665.1 Bacteroidales bacterium
GTTCACACCGCTTGTTCAGGATGAAAATAAACTTGGAATAATTGAACTGGGAGCATTTCATAAGCCCGAAAAATACAAAATCGAATTTGTCGAGAAATTAGCTTATAATATTGCTTCTGCCATTGCCATTCAATCAGCAACAGACAAGCTGAAGATTATGCTCGAACAATCTGAAATGCAGACAGAAGAAATGAAAGCTCAGGAAGAAGAGCTCAGGCAGAATATGGAGGAAATGCAAAGTGTTCAGGAAGAACTGCAGCGTCAGAAAGATGAACTGGCCCAGGAAAAAGCTTTGATGGACACGCTTTTGAACAATGCAAAGGAATCCATTTATTTCAAAGACAAACAAAGCAGATTCATCAAAGTGAGCAAATCCATGGCCAGACTCTTCAAAGTGAAAAATGTGGAAGAACTGTATGGAAAAAGTGATTTTGATTTTTTTACGGACGAGCATGCCAAACCTGCATTTGAAGATGAAATGAACATCATAAAAACCGGGGAACCCATTTTGGATAAGATCGAGAAAGAAACCCATACCGATGGCAGAATTACGTATGTAAGCACCTCCAAGATGCCTTTATATAATGAAAAGGGGGGAATTGTCGGCACTTTTGGTATTTCAAAAGATGTAACCCGATCGGTTGAAATGGAGCATGAAATAAAACAACAAAACGAAGAGCTCCATGCACAGGAGGAAGAATTGAGACAGAACCTCGAGGAAATGCAGACAGTCCAGGAAGACCTGTTAAGGCAAAAAGAAGAATTAGACCGGGAAAAGGCATTGACGGACGCTTTATTGAATAATGCAACGGAAAGTATTTATTTCAAAGACGAAAAAAGCAGATTCATCAAGGTCAGTAAATCCATGGCAAAGCTTTTCAATGTAAAAAAAGTGGAAGAATTATACGGGAAAAGCGATTTCGATTTCTTTACAAAGGAGCATGCTCAGCCTGCCTATAATGATGAAAAGAAGATCATGAAAACAGGAAAGCCCATCATTGATAAAATTGAAAAAGAAACCCATGCCGATGGAAGGGTATCATGGGTCAGCACTTCAAAAATGCCTCTGTATAACAAACAGGGGGAAATCATGGGTACATTCGGAATCTCCAAAGACATTACCAAATCAATGGAAATTGAAATGGAGATCAAACAACGAAATGAAGAATTGCTTGCCCAGGAAGAAGAACTAAGGCAGAACCTTGAAGAAATGCAATCGATCCAGGAAGAAATTCAAAGACAAAAAGACAAACTGGCCCATGAAAAAGCTTTGATGGATGCCCTCCTGAATAATGCGAAAGAAACCATTTATTTTAAAGACGAAAAAAGCAGGTTCATCAAGGTCAGTAAATCCATGGCAAAACTTTTCAATGTGAAAAGTGTGGAAGAGCTTTACGGCAAGAGCGATTTTGATTTCTTTACAAAGGAACATGCCCAGCCTGCCTTTGATGATGAAAAAAAGATCATGAAAACCGGCAAACCGATCATTGATAAAATTGAAAAAGAAACGCATGCCGATGGAAGGGTGTCATGGGTCAGCACATCCAAAATGCCGCTTTATGACAGTCACAAGCGAATTATCGGTACATACGGAATTTCCAAAGACATTACCAAATCCATGGAGATGGAAGTGGAGATCAAACAGCGAAATGAAGAATTGCTTGCCCAGGAAGAAGAACTACGGCAAAACCTTGAGGAAATGCAGACCATTCAGGAAGAACTTCAAAAGCGAATCGCCGAGAATGAAAAACTGCGGATACAATATGAAAAGAGAGAAGCCGAATTAAAGGAAAAAATCCGAAAGCTTCAGCGGAAATAGGATGTCCCGGTGTTCCATAGTGAAAATGTAAATTATTCATAAGGCTTTTTGACAGAACTATTTTAATATTACTTTTGGTGCTTATTGCAGATACATAAATTCAATTGTCATTCAATCTTTTTTTATAATCTGGATACACTTTAAAAAGTATTTTTTACTTTTATTACATTTTAACACTTAACACTATTTACCATGTCAACTTTACACTATATTGATTGGATCATCATTGCCGGATATTTTATTATCATACTCGGTCTGGCTTTATGGGTAATTAAAAAGCAACAAAAAACCTCTACAGAATATTTTCTTGCCGGACGTAATCTCGGATGGTTTATCATCGGAGCTTCCATATTTGCTTCGAATATCGGCTCCGAACACCTGGTAGGCCTTGCCGGTTCCGGGGCTACTGACGGTGTGGCTATGGCTCATTATGAACTGCATGCCTGGTGCCTGCTCATACTGGGATGGGTCATGGTTCCTTTTTACATGCGGTCAAAGGTATTTACCATGCCTGAATTTCTTGAACGAAGATTTTCCCCGCAGGCAAGGACAGTTCTTTCTGTTATCTCCCTTGTTGCCTATGTACTGACCAAAATAGCCGTAGGTATTTTTGCCGGTGGCATTGTGTTCAGTGTTTTACTTCCCGATCTGAATTTTATGGGACTGGACAGCTTCTGGATCGGTTCCGTACTGGTTATCATTTTTACGGGAATATATACGGTTATGGGAGGTCTGAAGGCCGTTGCCTATACTGAGGCCATGCAGACCGTCATCCTGGTTTTTGGTTCCATTCTGGTAACCATTTTCGGACTGCATGCTTTGGGTGGAATTGCCGAATTGAAAGCGATCACAGGTTCGGAGATGTTCAATTTATGGAAACCTATGGTCCCGGATGGACTGCAGGGGACCTGGGCGCCGGTAAAGGAATCCGGGAAAATGGCATGGTACTTCAATGACAATTATCCCTGGCTCGGGATGCTGGTCTGTGCTCCGATCATCGGGCTGTGGTACTGGTGTACCGACCAGTATATTGTTCAGCGTGCCCTGGGAGCCCCGAATGAACAACAGGCCAGGCGCGGATCCATAGCCGCAGCTTTTCTTAAGTTACTGCCTGTTTTCATATTCATCATTCCCGGCATGATCTGTTTTGCCATTGCCAAAACCGGTCAGATCGACGTCATTCAGCAGGAACTGTTCAACGCAAACGGTGAACTCATTACCGACAATGCTCAAAAAGCCTTTCCACTCCTTGTTGCACATATTCTTCCGATCGGGGTAAGAGGCATTGTTGTGGCCGGTCTGTTAGCTGCTTTGATGAGTTCTCTTGCCGGAGTATTTAATGCCTCCTCTACCTTGTTCACCATGGATTTCTATTCCCGGATAAAGCCCCAGGCAACACAGCAACAGTTGGTATGGATGGGGCGGTTTGCCACTGCCGTAATGGTCATAATCGGATTATTCTGGATCCCCGTAATCAGAGGTGGAAGGGGACTCTATGACTACCTGCAGGGAGTTCAGGCGTACCTGGCACCTCCCATTGCCGTTGTATTTTTTCTCGGTGTTTTCTGGAAACGGTTAAACAGCAAAGGCGCCCTGGCCGCCCTTATTGTTGGTTTTACACTGGGTTTGATAAGGTTAGCGATAGATACGCCTGTAAAACTGATGGAAGATTTTACCTATGAAAGCGGCTCGTTCCTGTGGATCATGAATAACATCTTTTTCCAGTATTACAGCGGAGTGATCCTGATCGTATGCATCGTTGTTATGATCGTTGTCAGTTATATGACAAATGCACCCGCTTACGAAAAAATTGACGGACTTACCTTTGGCACAACTTCCGAGAATGACAAAAAACTTACACGTGAAAGCTGGTCAAAAGGTGATGTTATCAGCTCTGTCATCGTAATCATTTTAATTGTCGCCGCTTATCTTTATTTCAGGGGGTAATATGATTTTATGAGTAGAAAATACAATGTTTAAACAGAAAGCGGAATAATATGACTAATTACGAATTATGGTTCATTACCGGCAGTCAGCATCTCTATGGTGATGAAACATTAAAAAAAGTTGAATCCAATTCCACAGAACTGGTAAAAGGATTGTCTGAGTCGGTCAAATCACCGGTTAAAATTGTCTTCAAAGCGGTTTTAACCACCCGGGAAGCGATCAGGAATGCATGTCTTGAAGCTAACAATTCAAAACAATGCATAGGAATGATCGCCTGGATGCACACTTTTTCACCTGCAAAAATGTGGATCACGGGATTACAGCTTCTTTCAAAACCCTTTGTTCACTTGCATACACAGTTTAACAGGGATATTCCCTGGAACAAAATTGATATGGATTTCATGAACCTGAACCAGTCGGCACACGGTGGCAGGGAATTTGGCTTCATTAACACACGAATGGGCATCGACAGGAAAATTATTGTCGGACACTGGAAAGATATGGAAGTCATTCGGGAACTGGATGTATGGATCAGAGCTGCTATTGGCAGGTACGAAATGTCTTTTCTTAAGGTTGCTCGGTTTGGGGACAACATGCGTGATGTTGCAGTAACAGAGGGAAATAAAGTATCTGCAGAAATACAGTTTGGTTTTACCGTTTACGGATTCGGAGTAGGCGATCTGGTAAAATACATAAATGAGGTCCCGGATTCATCCATAGATCAGACCATTCAGGAATACAGGGAACTTTATAAAATAGATGCTTCCCTCCTTTCCAATCCTGAAAGATCACAAGCTTTAAAGGAAGCTGCAAGGATCGAAGCCGGTATGGAAAATTTTCTGCATGAGGGAGGATTCCATGCTTTCACCACCAATTTCGAAGATCTGCACGGGCTTGTCCAGTTGCCGGGCCTGGCAGTACAAAGGCTGATGGAAAGGGGGTACGGTTTCGGTGCCGAAGGCGACTGGAAAACAGCCGCCCTGGTAAGAACAATAAAAACAATGTCGCAGGGAATGCCGGGCGGAACATCATTCATGGAAGATTATACCTATCATCTGGATCCTTCCGGTATGAAAGTACTCGGTGCACATATGCTCGAGGTTTGTCCGTCCATTGCCGCCGGAAAACCATCCCTTGAAATTCACCCCTTATCCATAGGCGGAAAAACTGATCCGGCAAGGCTGATTTTCAAAGCCGTACCGGGAACTGCATTGAACGCATCCCTGATGGATATGGGCAACAGATTCAGGTTATTAATAAACAAGGTGGAAGTCGTTGATGTTCCTGACCTGCCCGAATTACCCGTTGCAAGAGTCCTCTGGGAACCAAAACCCGACCTGAAAATATCAGCAGGGGCCTGGATACTTGCCGGTGGCGCCCATCATACCGCCTTTACCCAGGCACTTACAAACCAGCACCTGCTCGATCTATCCGAAATGCTGGGGATCGAATGCCTGATAATTGATGAAACAACCGGACTCAATGCGTTTAAAAAAGAATTGCGGTTTAATGAAGTGTATTATTCCCTGGTGAAAAAAGGAATCAGATAAGACACATATTATGCTTAAGGAACTTAAAAAGAAGGTATACAGGGCAAATATGGAATTGATGGAAAGCGGCCTTGTAGTATATACATGGGGAAATGCAAGCGGCATAGACAGAAAAAAGGGACTTGTTGTTATCAAACCCAGCGGTGTATCTTACAAAAAACTGAAGCCCGAAGACATGGTAGTGATCGATCTTGACGGGAAAAGAGTTGAAGGCAGTTTAAATCCTTCATCCGATACCCCGACTCACCTGGTTCTTTATAAACATTTCGATTCCATTGGCGGGATTGTTCATACCCACAGCGAATGGGCCACAAGCTGGGCTCAGGCAGGCAGGGCCATACCACCATTTGGCACAACACATGCAGATTATTTCTACGGAGAGATCCCATGCACACGAAAATTATCGAAAAAAGAAACAGAAGAAGATTATGAAAAAAATACCGGACTTGTCATTGTCGAAACTTTCAGGGAAACGGATCACAATGAAATACCGGGTGTGCTTGTAAAAAACCATGGCCCTTTTTCATGGGGGTCAAATGCCGGTGAAGCTGTACACAATGCTGTTGTTATGGAGGAAGTTGCAAAGATGGCCTTCCGGACACTGGTACTGGGATGTGATGAACCGGCTGATAAATATCTGCTTGACAAGCACTATCTCAGAA
>JASFVU010000188.1:0-5960 GCA_050049665.1 Bacteroidales bacterium
AGGTACTGGGTACGGATCTGAAAGTACCCCGGACAAATGATCCTCATTATTTGTTCTAGCAAAACAAGATTAAGTCAAAATACTATGTCACTCAGCAAGGCATATATAAATCTACATAAAATAATGTATAACAAAAATATATTGAAAAATCCATAGGAGAATAAATTTACATGTAAAGAGATAATGGTCAAAACAAACTGTTTCAGTTGAAATAAAATGTATCTTTAATTCTCCTATATACTCGATTGTTCAAAGGAAGTTAACCAAAATGTTGTCATTAATAACAATTAATACTAATAAAATTCGTAATTAATAAAAGTATATTATATTTACGCTTTAATTATAAATTCTATTTATAATATCTTTTTATATGCATGATTTTTACTTGTATCTATGCAGTTTTTTTATTCAATTTTACTTGAACTAAGAACACAGTTTAAGTGTTTTACGTAAAAGATTAAAAACCCCAAAAATTCTAACAATGACTGATTTTTTAAGTTTGACAGATAAGATGTTTAAGTCATCATCTGAGCTTTATTATAAACCATCATTTTTAGATGGAATGGGATCTGTATTTAACATTAGAGGAAATCATTTTGATTATAATTATTCAAAAAATGGAGCTGAAGCGGATATAAATGCTATCAGACGAGATTGGGATATAGTTGGAAATGACTTGTTTAATTCAATTCATTTACATACTAAATAATAATAAAATTGGAAGATATTAATACTCCTAAAGATAACCAGAATAATTCCAAAGATTCAAAAACTATAGCGAAAAAAGTTGTTGAAGAAATTGAATCAAACCATCCAGCATTATTAGATGGAGTTACAAGAAAAGAGGAAATTGTAGAGGCTGTTATCAATCAGTGTGTCGAAATTAAAAGCTTTGAATATGCTGAACTTCATCAGGGACCTTTGCCTTCCCCAACAACTTTAAAAGGATATGATGATATTGTACCTGATGGAGCAGAAAGAATAATGAAATCTTTTGAAGTTCAATCTGAACATAGGCAAAAAATTGAAAAGAAAGTAGTTAATGGACAAGTTAATCAAAGTTTTATAGGACAAGTCATGGGTTTTATTATAGCATTATTATTTTTATATGCTGGATTTCGGTTGATAATAAAAGGGTATGAAATTCATGGTACTATTATTTCAAGTATTGACATTGTCGGATTGGTTTCTGTTTTTGTTATAGGTAGACAAAAGAAATATAAAATCAAAGAAAAAAACAATAACTAATTTTCCCATTTGAATTGTATTATCATTTGCCTTTTCATTATATCAGATATCACAACAAACCAGGCATACCGGATTTTACATACGGGTATCGTATTTTAGTTTCCCCGAAAGTTCTTACTTTAGCAAATAAACAATTTTAGGTCATGGGGAAAGCAGTAAAAATACTATCATGGAATGTGAATGGTATCAGGGCATCCGTGAAAAAAGGCTTTTATGAAACAGTAAAAAAACTGGATCCTGATATATTGTGTATACAGGAAACCAAGGCGCAGGACGATATCATGAAGTCTGTTGCAGCGGAACTCAGCGACTATGAATTGTTTGTCAACTCGGCAGTAAAAAAAGGGTATTCGGGCACGGCTGTCCTTACAAAGATCTCTCCTCCCGGCCATACCTATGATGTTGGCAATGAAGAACACGACCAGGAAGGAAGGCTCATCACCGTCGAATATGATGCATTCTATCTGGTTAACGTATACGTGCCAAACTCAGGACAGGGACTGAAGAGACTTGAATACCGGAAGGACTGGGACCGGGTCTTGCTGGACTATCTGAAAACCCTGGATGCCAAAAAGCCCGTGGTATTTACCGGCGATCTGAATGTTGCCCATGAACCGATCGACCTGGCACGTCCCGGACCAAACTACAACAAGACAGCGGGATATACACAGACCGAGATCGACGGCTTTCAGAATTTTATGGATGCCGGATTCACGGATACTTTCAGGTACTTTTATAAAGACAAGGTGCAATATTCTTTCTGGAATCAGAGGTTCAATGCCCGTGAAAGAAATGTGGGCTGGCGCATCGATTACTTCCTGGTTAGTGAACGGTTTATGGGAAACATAAAGGATTCCTTTATTTTAGATGATATAATGGGCTCCGACCATTGTCCGGTGGGTATTAACATGGAAATCTGATGAGTTGGAAAGTCGTGTAGTTGATGAAATTCTGGGTTATTAGCTTGTTAGGTTGTTGGCCTTTAGCCATTAGTGATAATCTAACGATCCTAACCAGCAACAGTACCCAACACCAAGGAACAGCAACCAGCCACCAACACCTAATAACCTTCTTGCCAAAAGCTAACAAGCTAATAAGCTAAAAGCTGAGACCAGTTCACCGATTATACAATTTCACGATTAAACACTTGTACCAAGGAACCAAGCACCCGGCATCCAAAGTCAGCCCCATCTTAAGCTGTTAAATATCATTCATTTCGAATGATCAAAATCACCTCCATAACTAAGATTATTCAAATAAAAGCTCGTAAAAATCAGTAGATTAGAGAAACAACAACCAGGTTATTCCCAATTTTTACGCCACAGGAAAAACAACCTTTTGGAACGGAATTACTAATAACAGATACATATAGTGATGATCAGCAACAAAAACACGGATCCATATCAGGTTGCATTCGAGGTTGCCGTTAACCCGATCGCACAAATGACAACCGGATTTAAATTTATCAGACTGAACAAAGCTTTTTGTTCCTTCACGGGATACTCAAAAAAAGAACTTCTTCAATTGAATCTGAGAGACCTGGTTCTTAAGGAAGACAGATCCCAGGTTTCCGGATTAAAGGAATGGATGAAGGCAGGAAGTCCGGAGAGCAGGGAACTTGAACAACGACTTCAGCACAAATCGGGAAAAATACTTACCGGCATCACCAAAATAACCCTTGTCACGGACAATAAGGAAATTCCGGAATCCGTGATCATCCAGATCAGAGATATTACCGGAGAGAAAGAAACGGAAAAATCATTGACCGAGTTGAAGGAACAGCATGACCTCTTTTACAGCAATGCCCCTTTGGCTTTTCAGTCACTTGATGAAAACGGGTATTTCATAGATGTTAATCATTACTGGTGTCAGACCCTTGGATACAAAAGAAATGAAGTAATCGGAAAATGGTTCGGAGATTTTTTGCATCCCGATCTTGTAGAAGTTTTCAAAACCAATTTTACCGAATTCAAAAGAAAAGGCGAAATACATGAAGTTCCCATGAAGTTACGAAAGAAGAATGGGAAATACCTGGAGGTAATTTATGAAAGCTGCATAATTGCCAACCGGGATGGGAAGTTCAGACAAACCTACTGTACTTTCAAAGATATTACGGAACGCAACAGGGCCGAACAGAGATTACGGGAAAGCGAAGAACGGTACAGGTCAATTATTAATTCGAGTTTTCTGGCTATCGGGCAATATGACAAAAACGGAAATGTAATGGTAGCAAATCCTGCCATGATAAGAATGCTGGGATATTCGGAAGCCGAACTGAAGAAGATGAATTTCAGCAATTTCACCCATCCCGATGACGTGGAAAATGATAAAAAAAATTACAGAGAACTCGTAAAAGGCAATATAAATAATTATTCACTTGAAAAAAGATTCATCAACAAACAGAGCAAACTGATATGGGGCAAAGTAAATGTCTATTCCTGCAAAGGCCAAAACAATGAATTCGAGTACGCCATAAAAATGATCGATGACATTACAGAGGAAAAACTGGCGGAAAACGAATTGAATAAACTGGTCGATGTTCTCGACAAAACACAAAAGATTGCCCGGATAGGATACTACGAACACAAAATAAAAGACAAAATTTCCTGGTGGTCAGACGAAGTATACAGTATATTAGGCATTGACCCCGCGAACACTTCACCTTCTTTCAAAACATATCTCTCCAGCCTCCATCCTGAAGACAGGAAGATATTCAGGGAAAGGCATGAACGACTTTACGATGGCGGCAATGATCTTCATATTAAATGCCGGTGTGTATTGCCGGACAAAAAGATCAGGTACATCAGCGACCGCATTGAACTAATAGAAGACAAAGACGGAAATCCGGAGATCCTGAGAGGCATTATTCAGGATATAACGGAACAGAAACTCGACCAGCTGGCATTGTCGGAAAGCGAAGAAAAATACAGGAAATTGATTGATGGTATGAACGAAACGGTATGGGTTATCGATTATAACGGAGATATAATTGATGTTAACAAAACAGCCGTCAATGTCCTGGGGTATTCAAAAGAAGAGTTACTTACTGTCGGGCTTTATGGAGTCGACACCTCCATTAGCAAGTCAGATATTAAAACGTTTGCCAGTGAAATGCCAACTGATAAATTGCAGATTCTCGAAACAATTCATACAACAAAAGAAGGAAAGTCATTTCCAGTGGAGGTATATTCCAGCCTTATAACTTATCAGGGAAATCCGGCAATTTTAAGTATTGCAAGGGATATAACCGAACGTAAAGAATCAGAAGCGGAACTGACCAAAGCACTGGAATTGTTGCGTAAAGCACAAAACATAGCCGGCATTGGTTATCTTGAATACAACATAAAGAATAACAATTCATGGTGGTCAGAGGAACTGTACAATATACTCCGGTTGGATCCTGAAAAAACATCGCCTTCGTATGAAGTACTTTTCAGCTTAATACATCCTGATGACAAGGATAAAGTCAATGAATCATTTGAAAGGGTAAAGAATGGAAAAAAAGAAGCAATGATGGAGTTTCGTTGCATTCCGGATAAAAATACTATACTACATCTGAACGGCCGTGGCGAATTAATACTGGATGAACATGGAAAGCCTGAATTATTGAGAGCTGTTGTTCAAAATGTAACGGAACAGAAACTCGGACAACTGGCCCTGGCAGAGAGTGAAGAAAATTACCGTAAACTGGTGGAATCCGTTACTGACGGGATAACCATTATTCAGGACGGTATCGTCCGGTTTATTAATAAGATCTGGCTGGAACTGATGGGAGTGAAAGAGGAAGAAATAGTGGGAAAACCGTTTATTGATTTTTTACCTCCTGAAGACAAGGAAGAAATAATGGACAGGTATGGAAAATGGTTGTCGGGCGGCGATAGTTTTGTGAATTTCGAAAGCTACACATATACAAAAGACAGGAAAAAAATAGCCGTGGAAATCAATACATCATTCTGCACCTTCAACGGTAAGAAAGCCGAGCTGGCTATTCTGAGAGATATAACGGAACGCAAACAGGCCGAACTGGAACTGAAAGAAAAAAACGATGAAATTTCCAAGCAAAACAGGGAACTGAAAGAAACCCTTGAACACATCCATGACATCAATGCCCAACTGGAAGAAGCCAAAGAAAAAGCAGAAGAAAGCGATCGGCTGAAATCATCCTTCCTGGCGAATATGAGCCATGAAATACGTACGCCTATGAACGGTATTTTAGGCTTTACAAAGTTGCTTATAAAGCCTGGCATGCCTGAGGAAAAAAGACATTATTATGCAAATATCCTGATGGATAGCAGTGAACAGCTATTACGCATCGTAAATGACATTCTGGATATCTCAAAAATTGAGACAGGACAGATGAAAGTCGACCGTGAAAAAGTAGTTGTTAACAACCTGATCATGGACCTGTTCTCATTTTACAAGCCGAAAACCGAAAACCACAGGGTATCCCTGTTCTCCTATAAGACTCTCGGCGATAAAGAAAGTACGATCTTTACCGATAAATCGAAACTGCACCAGGTATTCAACAACCTGCTAAACAATGCCTTTAAATTTACGGACGAAGGTTCGATCCGGTTCGGATATGAACTGGCCGGAGATAAATTGCAATTTTATGTGAAAGATACAGGCATTGGAATACCACGTGAGTTGCAGGAAAAAATATTTGAACGGTTCAGGCAGGGAAATGACGGACTTAACAGAAAGTATGGAGG
>JASFVU010000189.1:0-5930 GCA_050049665.1 Bacteroidales bacterium
CAGGGCGCAGGTATAAATCGCCATAGGTATTGCCCCCGCCACCACGGACTATTGTAAGGGTACCGGCTGACATATTGAATTCACTTCCCGCGTTGAGGATCTCAAATTTTGCATTACTCGTTATAGCTGCTCGTCCGTTGATAGTAACATCACCACCTGACTGGGTATATTTTAATACTCCTGCTGTAGTAGCCGGATTACGGCGAACCTGACCGTTAACAGTTAACGAGCCGTCAAAGATCTCAATTTCGGAATATCCTCCTCCTGTGTATTCGATATCCTGATTGTAATTGTTATTATTCCCTATGGTTACATCGCCGTCGATAACAGTCAGCTTACCATTTAAATAAACATCGTTATTACTGCTGTTGGCATTTGCCAGCCGGATTGTTCTGCCGGATGCATCAACACACAGCCCGGCTGTTGAAGGGATCGTAAAGGTACTGGTTGTCGTAATGTTCAGATCGGCGTCATGCTCATACCTGAAAGTACCATTTTCCAGGGTAAGCCAACCATCGTTTGGTGTGTTAAAGGTACCTGTTATGTCAACGATAAGTGAATCGGTCTGGGATGAGCCCTTGTTAACAGTTATGCCCTCAATAATCGTATAGGTATTATCGGCAGGATCGTCGTTCGTAATGGATACAACACCTTCTCCGAAAAATATTAAGGGTATATCGGTAAAATCACACCCCCGGTAATCGTTTGGATTTCCACCGGGAGCCAGGGAGTTATTAATCAGGTTACCGCCTATACTCATTGATTGTGTATTCCCTGTTCCATTCGTGTAAACCTGTATTCCGGCATCCGTTGCAACAGTTAAATCACCGTCAACTACAAAGTTCTGTGCTCCGGTACCATTCCTGTTGTACCAAACCAATGCTCCACCCTGGATATCAAAGTCTCCGTTTACTGTGATTGTTTTGGACACAGGAGCCGTTGGTGCTGTCGGGTAGTCTAAAGTCCTCCAGTTCGGGCAAAACCATGATCTGGAGTTTTGTCCCCTGGTTATCAGATTACCGTATATCAGAAGATCACTATTTGGAAATATAATGTTTGATCCTCCCAAAGGAGAAATGATCAAATTACCGTATGAAGTAACTCCGTTAGGCAACCAATAGGTAGTTCCTGCATTCGGATTGGTTGAATAGAGTTCTGTTGTTCCCAGGTTAACATTGTAATCGGAGAAATCGCCTGCCGGAAAAACATATGTACTTTGATCATCCGATGAAGTCGTTAACCTGAAGTTCCCGTTGCCGTTTTCATGATTTAACACAATACCGAAGGAACTGTTGGTGTTATAGCCGATATCGAGTGCTGATCCGGCTTCGATCTTTAAAGTGGCACAACTCCTGGGATCAATATTATCCGTGTCATATTCCCATGTCCGGTCCCTGTCAAGATACACGGAATCCTGGCCTCCGATGATGACAATATCATTTATTCCGGGAACCACTGTCGGAGGATCATCCGTCGTATGGTCGGTCAATGACCAGGTTGCCGTATTGCTCCACAGACCTGACTGCCGGCTGTAATAGATCGTTGGTGTACCAAAAGGATCCGTGGCATCATCGTCACCGGCCGTAAATTCTCCGTCTATCACAGT
The DNA here is from genome assembly GCA_050049665.1 of Bacteroidales bacterium. GTDB lineage: Bacteria > Bacteroidota > Bacteroidia > Bacteroidales > UBA10428 > UBA10428. The sequence goes on from JASFVU010000189.1 coordinate 1,607, forward strand.
AAGAATCTGGTAAGCAGTACCTGTACCACCAATAATATTGTTTCCTTCATCGACATCGGCAGATGTTTCCTTTGTCCATGAATAAGTCGAATTATCATACATGGCAGCTACATAGCCGTTCTCAGTAATATCTCCTCCTGTGACCACATCACTCTGTGAATAGGTATAGGCATGATTGATCACCGCCGGTCCCAGGGTAAAACTTTCCGATTTGACCCTCCAGAAATAGGTCAGGCTCCTGTCTTTGGTTGTGGTGTTCGGATGTTCGTAACCCACCGGGACAACAGTAATGGAACCATAAGTAGTAGGTGCGGTTTCAAAAGAAAGCGTTGCCGGTGTATATTCTGCCGAAGCATGCCCTGTTGATGGTGCACCCACAGGAAAAGTAAAACTACTTGCCGAAGATGAATATTCTTTGGTCAATCCTCCGTCACCGGCATTTCCGTCAGACCGGAGATACCGGCTGGCCCCTGCATTGGCTATAGCAGCCGAAGGTCCCAGCTTGAGGTTATAGGTAGCAATATCGAATAATTTGTCCTGCGAAAGAGTAAGCGTTCCGTTCAATGTGATGTTCGCTTCAAGAGAAACCGGAGCATTCAGTGCATCCGTGTTATTCAGTTCCAGGTTTTCAAAAACACCGTTCCCGTCACCGGTAATCACCTGAGGATCATCATCGGATAAGATTATCCTGCCGGTACCTGTATGTATCCCGGAATTGTAGAGGTAAGAAGTCGTGCTTGTAGCCGATGTGGTAAGATCTATCGTTTTGCCGCCATCATCCAGTGTGGCACTGATAATTGTCAGGGAGTCTTCTACGGAAACAGTTGATTGCGAACCGGCAAGAGTCAGGGTGGTGCCTGCAGGCTTGTCTATTTTCAGTTTCTTCAATGCCAGTGCCGATGCCAGGTTCACAGTCAGATACTGATCGCCCGAACCATCAAATATTGTAGAATTTGTACCCGGTGTATAAGTTGTTCCGCCGGCAATAGTATAATCACCCCCTATACTTACATCCAGGTTATTGGCATTAAATACTCCAGAAAGAAGGTCCAGATCATTTAATACGTAAAGAGGATAAGTCTGTAACCGGACGGGAGCGATACCGCTCATCAGGTTTATAACGAAATTGTTGACAGGTGCATTTGTTTCAACCAGATAAGTAGTTGCATCGGTTCCCGACCCTGTGGTGGGTAATATTTCAACAGTACCTCCCGTAACATTGATGTTTGCTGTGGAAGAGAATACTTCAAAAGCGCCATTCTGACCTCCGCCCGTACCACAGACATCGTAAATGCTCATAGTACCTCCCGACATGATAAAGACATTTTCTGCCGAGTTCAGATTGAATGTTCCGTGGTCACCGTTTAATGATGCAGTTATACGATTTGTATTTATCGTTGCTGTGGAAAGATCTTTTAAGTCATCGACACTGGTATATTGTGTGGGAGTTCGCTGGAATCTGCCGCGTAAATACAGGGTACCTCCCGATTGCGCATAGGAAGCCAGCCCACCGGAACCACCGGCAGCTCTGAATTGCTTGGCATCAACCTGTCCGCCGTTTAACTCGAATTGCCCCGATGCCCAATCCCAGGTTATAAATCCTCCCGATTCACGGGTTGAGAAGTATCCGTTATTGATCTGTAATTTACCAAGTATCGAAAATGAACTGCATCCGCTGAGCCCGATCCCGTTTACCAGGCCTGTTCCGCCACTGACCCCGTATGCAATATTGACTTCCCTGTAGTCGTCGGCTGTGGAAAGGACAACTACATCGGTACCGTCGAGTACCAAAGCTCCGTTGGCAGGAATATAGAAATCGGAGTTGGGTGTTGCCCCATCGCCGCAGGTGCCTTCCGAAAGTGAAGGTATTACGGTTAGTCCCTGTAATACCATTGTTCCGGTCCTGATCCACAAAGCTTTTTTCAGGTTAGGATTATTCCCGGGTGTATCGCCACCCGATATATTGGCACCGAATAATCTGAAATTCGGGTAGGCAGACGAATAGACGGTAAGTTCGAATGTCTGGTCGACACCTTTATCAAGAACAAGGTTATAAAAATCGGTCGTATTATTACAAGCCAGTGTATTATTCGTTTCACCCATAAAATAAACGGTAGCGGCACCTGATGTGGCCCCTGAACCTGTAGGTGGGAACTGGTCAAACACAGGATAGTTAAGATTGGTAAATCGTACGGTACCGTTATTGGTAAAATCACCTCTTACAATAACCGTATGGAATTGAGTATAATAATCAATAAAGGGTGCTGTTCCTCCGGTTATATTATATGGATTGGTAGTAGTATTTGTGGAACCTTGCCCGACAGTAATAAAAGCTCCGTTATCGACCGTGACATTCCCGTTTATATCCAGTATTTTAATTGTTGTTGAAGTATTGTCATTTATCCTGAAAGTACCTTGCTTAACATGAAGGTCGCCATTAAGTGTTATATCACTTAACTGGGTTGCCGTAACTCCCGGCGCATTGATCCTCAGGTTGTTATATGTATCCTGGGCAGAAGTTAAAGTGAAATCCGAAGCATTGTAATATTCGGTTGTACCTCCTCCGGCATCGACAAAACTATTTACCGTTGCCGATGGAAAGTTCACCGATGCCAGTTTCAGTGTACCGGAACCCTGCAAAGCAGCCAGGCCGGCTGTAAACTGGTACGCAGTCTGATCAATAATACCGCCTTCACGAATAGTAACATCGAGATCTGCAGTATCCATATCAGCAGAAAGTGTAACCGTACGGTTATTCAGAATGATCACATTGTCTCCTGAATTCGGGATATCCGTAGCTGTTTGTGTTGTTCCTCCGGGGTCGTGTGTCCAGGTACTTACATCACTCCAGTTACCTGATTGATATGAGTAATAGTTATCTCCGCTACCGGATTCAACGATCCCGTATTTTAATTGCAGATCCGTACTGATAGTTGCTTCTTCTCCAATACTCAATGCCATATCATAGTAAAGGATTTCCGCAATTTCACCTGTATAGTTGGCCGGTCCGCCTTCCGTTCCTCCGGTTTCATTTCTGGTATTGCCATCGGTAAATCCTATGGAATTGTCACCACCATGGGCGTTTAAAGTGGTTATTGTTCCGTTTGTTGTCTGATCTGAAAATGATGTATTGTTTAATTTAGCAGTTAATGTCCCGTTGTCCCATACAAAAGACAAGACGTAATCGGTGTTTGCATTTATTGCATTAAATGAGGTTATACGCTCACTTCCGCTACCATTGTAAACGTTAACATAAACATTATCGTTCTTAATATAAACGCCCAGTCCGTTGACGTTCCCCCCTTCCTCGAACAAATACTGGGTAGTGGTTACATCGGCACCGGTGCTGAATGCAATAAACATGCTCCTCTCATCGCCATCATAGCCTCCTCCTGTATTTATCCTTGCATCGTCGGGAATATTCAGCTCCTGGGTCCCGTTAAACGATATTACCTCCTGGTTATTCATACTTGACGAGGTTATCTTGTCAGGTCCCGTGGGATCGGGAGAAGCATCGTTTCCATTTCCCGACTGGTCTGCCCAATTTGTTATCGGGCTCGTCCCTGTTACACCGAAATCAGCACCGAGCCAGAAAACCAGTCCCGGGGCATCACCATAATACGTCGGCGCTCCGATAACCTCAACATTATCAATGTTCCATCCGGAATAATACCAACCCCAGTCGGTACTTCCCAATGCAAAACGGATCTGGACATTGGCTTGCCCTCCGGCATAAGCAGAAATATCAACGGATTGTGAGGACCATGCATTTTCTTCAATTGTAGCGCCGTTTGACCAGACCACATCCCAGTTCGAACCATCGGTTGAAACTTCAATGTAAACATGATCGTAAGTCGGTTGTTCAACATTCAGCCACCTCTGGAAATTCAGGACAACATCATTATAACCTGTACAACTGAAGGCAGGTGAAACAGCAGTGTATGCCCTGTCCGCAAGGTCGTTCGGATAGGCGCCGTCCAGATCGGTACCAATGGCATAAGAACCTTCGTATGCACCGCCAGGATTAGCGTACCCATGGTCACCGGCACCGCCATTGGGTGTGCCACGCTCAAATTCACCTGCTAATGTCCATCCTTTATCTGTTTCAAAATCGTCCGTAAAAAGAACAGTCTGTGAATCGGCACTATTATAACTAAAAAATAAAAAGCCAATTAATATGCTATGTATTATTTTATTCTTTCCAAACATAATTTATCGTCCGTTATCATTTCGTTTCTTTGTTCTTTGGGATTTGAGTCTCCATACCTGTAACCAGAGCGCTGCGTCTGTATCATCAATGAAACCGGCGGGCTGAGCATAAACA
>JASFVU010000190.1:0-5911 GCA_050049665.1 Bacteroidales bacterium
ATTAAGTTGCTATTTTGCCCAGTCTTTACCTTCCTTTGTAAATCTCCATTTGAAATATCCATTTAGTATCCTGAGTGATTCTTCACTTGGCACCGGACCTGTATGAGGTGCTGCGTCTAAATACATCACTTCAGGATTGGAATCACTGAATGCAGGCCATTCAGGTACTCCTTCTCCATTAGGATCACCATGTTTGGCAAAGTTGGTCCAATACGTTCCCATTATTTCTGAAAGTTCCTGGTCCGACTCAGTAGTGTTCGGATTTAAGGTATCCAGATTCATAAACACATAGCCTACATCCTGTCCGTGAGGCGAACCATGACCATACTGGGGTGAATCTTCAGGATAATCGGGATGCTGGTCAAAATAGTAATAGTACACGTTCGATTTTCCCGTTTTAGCCTGAAGCCGTGCCCATATCCACGTATGCCAGCCAAATGCGGCATCACGGGCCAGGTCACGGGCTGTTTTGGAAATTGAATTCTCCTCAACAGGATAGGCTTTTATCAGCTCGCCGGCAAATTTGCCATAGCGTAATTTAACTCCTTTTATATACTCTTCCGGGTTTTTTACCCATGAGAAGCTCAGTCCTTCGTCAGAGTTATATCCGATTAGAACAGGAACATCATTGTATTTGCCAGCCTCATAAAGCCTGTACTGATCGTCGGGGATCACATGTCCGTCAACGATGGGCCATGCACTGCCCATACCCCATCCTGAAGGAAGCTCTTCGGCATCAATTTTCCGCAGTTCGGCAATAGAAGAAACCCCTGCCTTTCGGGCAAAAGCTTCGCCTTCAATTTCAGCTTGTTTGAGGGTTTTCATATTTTCACCCGGGAAAGTAGTGGGACGTGTTGGTCCGAAGGATCCTCCGCTTTGCGAAATAGCACCATGAAACAATCCTTTGGCCAGTGGTGAAGCACATAACATACTTACAGAGATTCCTCCGGCAGATTCGCCGAAGATGGTTACTTTATTCGGGTCGCCACCAAATGCAGCAATATTTTTCCGTACCCATTTCAGACCGCTTATCTGGTCAAGCAAACCATAATTTCCTGAAACACCATTGGGATTCTCGGCGCTTAATTCAGGGTGGGCTAAAAATCCGAGTTGTCCGACACGGTAAGCGATGCTTACCACTACAACCCCTTTCCCGGCCAACTTTTCGCCGCTATACACCGGCTCGGCAGTTGATCCGAAACTAAACCCGCCTCCATAAATCCAAACCAGTACAGGCAGGCGTTCTTTATCTGATTTTGCCGGGGTCCAGACATTCAGATACAGGCAGTCTTCACTTTTACCCGATGGAGGATCTCCACCCTGCACGGGGGCAGGAGCATATTCGGTGGTTTGCTTTACACCGTCCCATTTTTCAGCAGGCTGAGGCGCACGCCAGCGTAATTCACCAACAGGAGGTGCGGCAAAGGGTATCCCTTTAAAAACTCTGATGCCATCTTCAACAGTACCCTGAACAATTCCCTGTTCTATCTCTACCTGTTCAGGCGGAAGGTTGATGGAACAAGCCGTCAGAACAATCACCACTGATATTGAAACAAGACATTTTATTTTTCCCATAATTATATTGATTATTAATATTTTATATTTGTTCGTCATGGATCTGGCAAAAATCGGTTATGAAACAAAAGTGTTGTTGAATAGTCATGTAATTATTTGAACAGCAGAGGTGCAAACCGATACAGACTTCGTCGCCAGCTTTGCCACTCATGGGCCGTTAAGGGAGAGATATAAAAATGTGTATTCATACCTGCCTCTTCCAGTGCTTTTGTGTTGGCTTGAGGATTGCCACCAAAACGTGTTCTGCCGTTCTCAAGTTCCCGGCTGCCATAGCTTATAAACAAAAGTTTTACATTTTCTTTAAAACCAGGGGCATTCTCAACATCCTCCATACTAATGCTTCCCCCGCTAAACATGCCGGCATAAGCAAATATGTCGGGATTGGCCAGTGTGATTATACGAGTCTGCATGCCACCCATAGACAGTCCTGCCATTGCCCTGTGCTGTTGATCGGCAATGGTACGGTAGTTGTTATCGATCATTGGAATAATATCTTCCAGCAGGGTCTTCATGAAGTTGTCGGCCCAGCCTTTTGGAGGCCATGTTTCAGGACGTTCATCTTTCCGGGATCTATCCGGGGAAGCTGAGCGAGCTTTTTCAGGCATGTGCCATGTTCCGTTATCCATCACAATGATAAAAGGAATGGCTTTGCCTTCGGCGATCAGGTTATCCATGATCAGGTTAGCCCTGCCCTGATGAGACCATCCGGTCTCATCTTCGCCACCTCCGTGTTGCAAATAAAGCACAGGATAACGCGTATCGGTGTTTTTATCATATTCAGGTGGTGTATAAACAAAACATCGACGCATACTGTTGTTGGTTTTGGAAAAATAGATATGTTCCCGTACCTGGCCATGTGGTACATTTTTGAGTGCATAGAATTCTTCGTCTTTTGCAGGAACTTCAATTCCGCTGCCCCATCGGCCGGCACCATAAAAATATAAGCTGTTTGGGTCCGGAACAGAGGCTCCGTCAATATTCAGTTGGTAATAGTGAAATCCTTCATCCTGGGGTGCTGATTCACCGGTCCAGATACCGTTCTCATCTTTGGTCAGATCGTACTTTACAGCGCCAATATCTAATTGAACCAATTTAGCTTCAGGAGCTGAAATTTGTACACGGACCCTCCCTTCTGAATTTACCTGAGGATATTTTTTCCCCGGTTGGTTAGTTGATGAGGGTTTAAAGTCTTTAATTACTTTGGAATCAGACTGCGCCAGGCAAATTCCGCCGGTCAATAAGACCGTGAATAAATTGATTAAAATTTGGTTTTTCATAGTATAGTTTCCTTTGGTTCTATAACAATCAGTTTATTATTAATCGTTTTGCGAAATATTTTTAAATAAGATTTTCATAACCATAAAATCGATCGGGCTACTGAATTAATAGTTTAATCACCTTCAAATCTTTGGCGTCAGAACTATTTCCGTAATGCACTTCATATTCACCCGGTGTCACTGACATTTTTCGCTGGTTCCAGTCATAAAATTCAAATGAAGCAGGTGTCAGTTCGATGTTAACGTGTTGGGTTTCTCCTGTCGGAATTTGTACACGTTTAAATCCCCGTAATGTTTTAAGCGGCCCTTCAGTGTCGTTTACTTTCCGGATATAGACCTGAACAATCTCAGTTCCGTCTAGTTCCCCAGTGTTTTTAACAGGTATTGTCAGTTGGATGGTTTCATCAGTTTTGATGGTTGTTTTACTTATTGTAGCCGTTCCAATTTCGAAATTTGTATAACTCAATCCAAAACCGAAAGGAAAAAGATGGTTGGTTGTATAGCGATAGGTTTGTCCATTCATCGAATAATCTTCGAAATCGATGAGTTGATCGGAACTTTTATAGAATGTAACAGGCAATTTCCCGGAAGGATTATAATCGCCGAACAGCACATCGGCAACAGCCTCCCCGCCCGATTCGCCTGGATACCATGCCTGAAGAATCGCATCGCAACTTTCGGTTTCGGGAGCCAGGGCGATAGCCGATCCGGAACAGTTAACAAAGACTATTTTTTTGCCGGCTGCTTTCAATGCTTTCAAGCAATTACGCTGCACCAAAGGAAGTTCGATATTGGTACGGTCGCCGTTTTTAAAGCCGGGATAGGAAACCGGCATTTCTTCACCCTCAAGATTACCGGAAAGGCCTCCCACAAAAACAACTAAATCAATGTCTTCAAGTTTTTTAATCAAGTCGGTATAGTCTACATCCACTTCTTTCCCAAAATTTAATTCTATGTTTGCCTGCCAATTATGTAACTGGACATAGCGGATTTCGATTTTATATTTTTTACCTGCTTCAACCTTTAAAGGTATTCTTGAGGGAAGTGTGCGCCAGTTATGGTATCTTTGCAGCGTATCGCCGTTAACAATTAAAGCAAAAAAACCGGTTGCACCACCTTTAAATACTATTTCTTCAGTCGTTTCAGGTACAAACTCGGTTTCAAATGTAGCCGAAAATCCTTCAAGTTTAACACCAGGTGCAAATTCATGCTGACCAGCCGTGGTTTTTTTAATAGGGTTTATGATTTGTTGTGTAATAACAATATCACCTGAAAAATCAGGATTATTCCAGTATGTGGCAGTAAAACCTGGTTTACCGTTAAATGAACATAGGCCGAAATAACTTTGGGTTACTTTATCTTCTACCAAATCACACCCCTTATCGTACAGAATTCTTTCGGACGGGATTTTTGATGTAATCCCCTCGAGAATGGAAATGGTTCGTACCGGTGTACCGTTGTAGTTCCCCCATAACATGGGCTTGTCGTTAGCATTGGGGCCAATAACGGCAATTTTCGAAACCGATTTTGATAAAGGCAGAATATTGTTATTGTTCTGTAAAAGAGTCATGGTTTCACGGGCCATATCAAGGGCAAGCTGACGATGCTTCTCATTGTTTAAGACCGAAGGAGGTATTTGTGCCCAGGGAACAATGGCATTGTCGTCCATTTCACCCAGATCGAAACGGCCAATCAATACCCGCATTAAACTTTTGTCTATATCTTCTTCCCTGATCAACCCTCGTTCAACTGCTTCGGGCAAAGTTTTGTAAGGATAATTATCCCACACACATTCCAAATCGGTTCCGGCCAAGACTCCTTTTGAGGCGGCATGGACAGCATCGGAAGAAACCTTGTGGGTGTTAAAAAAGTCGGTGATGGCACCGCAGTCGGATACCACGATGTATTCATAGCCCCATTCGTCGCGCAGAATTCGCTGCAAAAGCCTTGTGTTTCCGCAACAGGGTTCGTCATCCAACCGCTGGTACGCACACATAACCTGGCGAACATCAGCCTCCTGAACCAGTGCTTTAAAAGCAGGAAGGTAGGTTTCATACAGCAGGCGGGGACTCACGTTGTTGAGATTGATCTCATGACGGCTCCATTCCGGGCCAGAGTGTACAGCATAATGTTTGGCACATGCTAGCAGTTTCCGGTATTTTGCATTTTCAGGGCCTTGAAGCCCTTTAACCACCATAACTCCCATGCGTGAAGTCAGGTAGGGGTCCTCGCCATAAGTTTCCTGGCCACGGCCCCAACGCGGATCACGGAAGATATTCACATTGGGGCTCCATACTGAAAGGCTAAGGAAACGACGGTTTTCCAATCCCATTTGTTGCGATTCGTTATATTTAGCACGTGCTTCGTCCGACGTAGCATCAAAAATCTTATATACCAGTTCATCGTCAAAAGAAGCTGCCATCCCTATAGGTTCGGGGAAAACCGTAACATTATCGTTATTGGCATACCCATGGAGAGCTTCGCTCCACCAGTTAAATTTTTTAATACCCAACCGGGGAATGGCCTCAGACTGGTCGCACATTAAAGTGGCTTTTTCTTCCAGTGTGAGCCGTGAAATTAAATCACCGGCCCGTTCTTCGGAACTTAGGTTTGGATTCTGATAAGGATATTGCTGCCCCCATAAACAGATCGAGAACAATAGGTTTATGGAAATTAGTATTTGTTTTTTCATGAGTTAATTTTTATAGTTTGTGAGTTTTATGTAACATTCATAATTTCAAGGGGCTGCTTGAAAATTCAATTGACTTCAAATCGCTTCTTTAACTTTGGATAATGAACGTTTTAAACATTTTATATTTCTTTAAATAACATTTTATCTAGATTAAAGAAATCACCGTCAACTACCAGCTTCAAAACATGCTGACCTGTGTCCAGTTTTACCGTCTTTTTTACAACCTCCCAGGATTGAAAGCCTGAAGTATTCGGAATGGATATTACTTCTGTTATATTTTCACCGTCACATTCAAGATGCATTTTAGCATTGTCGAAGTTTGAGGCTATATAGAAAGAAACCTGGTAATTTGCAGATTTTTTTACGG
>JASFVU010000191.1:0-5895 GCA_050049665.1 Bacteroidales bacterium
AACTTTTTGCAGATCTGGATTTTTCCTGCCGTGAAAAATGTGGCTCCCAGATATGATCAGAAAATGTTTGACGAAAATGAAAGCATGGATAAACTCCGGCTTCTTGTTTCTCCTGACAGCCGTGACGGAAGCCTTATGATACATCAAAATGCTTTTATTTCAAGGGTAGTAGCGGGAAGGAAGACAGAATTTGAATACCGGAAATTCTCAAAAAGTAACGGGACGCTTATTTTCCTGCAGGAGGGAAGGGTGGTGGTAAACGGGAAAGCCGTTGACAAACGTGATACTGTGTTGACCGGTGAACATGAAGACGTTAAAATCGCCGTTTCAACAGATCGTTCTGAAATTCTTTTCATTGAGGTACCAATGAATCTTCAATAATCGTATTTCCTTTTTGATATGGTATGAAAAATCTATAATTTGCATGAGAAATTTCATGTATTGTTTTTCAGAAAAGACAGATTTTTCATCCATTCGCATTGATTATGAATTATATAAGGATCTCTTTGGTGATGCTGATCTTTGTTTTGGCCTGCCATCCGGTGAAAAAGGGCAACAGGATCGGTTCCGGCGAAGATTTTGATAGCTTTTATGTTCGGTTTCATACCGACAGCCTGTTTCAGATTGAAAGGGTAAAGTTTCCGCTTGAAGGAGCCATATACGACAATGACAAAGAAAAGAAATGGAGCAAAAAAGACTGGCAACAAATTAAATACACTGTTTATGAAGTAGATACCGGTCAGTTTAAGGTTGAATTCAATAAGACCGATTCTCTTGTTTCCGAACGCATTTACATACCCAATTCGGGATTTGATTTTCAGTGCAGGTACCGGCTTATTAAAGGGAAATGGTTTCTTGTCTATTGTCTTGATCAAAACCTTTAAATTACATGTGATGTGTCATTTTTTAATACTGAGAAATGAAGTTCAATATTAGCTAAGTATCACCAAATATTTTATACATCAGTTTATTGTTGACTTAACACTGGTAATTCATTCGGACATGTTGGATAAAATCAAAAAAACAGTTGACTTTCTTTACTCAAAAGGAATAACCTCTCCTGAAACGGGGATCGTTTTAGGCACCGGGCTTGGCAAGCTTGTTGATGAAATAGATATTGACGAGACCATTGACTATTCGGCAATACCGGATTTTCCTGTATCTACCGTAGAATTTCATAAAGGGAAGTTAATATACGGTAAACTTGAAGGGAAAACCGTTCTTGCCATGCAGGGGCGTTTTCATTATTATGAGGGATATACCATGGAGCAGGTAACGTTTCCGATACGTGTAATGAAGTTCCTTGGCATCAGGAATTTGCTTCTTTCCAACGCGGCAGGGGCGCTAAACCTGAATTTTAAAAAAGGATCGTTGATGCTTATTGATGACCATATTGATTTTTTACCCGACAACCCATTACGCGGGCTGAATTACGAAGAGATGGGGCCAAGGTTTCCCGATATGATCCGTCCATATTCCCCGGAACTTGCAGGTAAATTTATCGCTGTTGCCGGTAAGGAGCGAATTACCCTTCATCGTGGTGTGTATGTTGCGGTAAAGGGACCGAACTTTGAAACTAGGGCAGAATACAGGATGTTTGCCGCCTATGCCGATGCTGTTGGTATGTCTACTGTCCCCGAGGTGATCGTGGCAAATCATATGAATTTACCCTGTGCGGCAGTATCCGTTCTTACCGATGAATGCGATCCGGATAACCTGCAACAGACAAATATATCGGATATTATTGCTACTGCGGCAAAAGCCGAGATTGACCTTATCAGATTGTTCAGGGGAGTCATTGGCAATTTATAAATGCAGAACAGCACAAGTGACGTATTACACTTAATATTGAGGAATGAAAGTCAGTAATTGTAAAGGATTACCAACTCGTATCCGTCATTTAATTGTTGATTTAACACTAGAAATATTGTCCCCATCCGAAGACCCAGCCGCCATTCCCTAAATTTTGCATGTCCATCCCGTAATCGATGCTGAGAATAGCATTATAGGCCCTGATAAAAATAAACCTTGCCCCGATACCGGCAAAGGTAAAAATACCCCTGTCGAATCCGGAATCCGTAACGGTGTATTCGTTATTTAGCAGTACTCCTGAATCCATGAATGCAATTGTCTGAATACCTCCCAGATAATTTTCAAATACGGTCTGCCGGTATTCCAGGTTTATCAGGCCGAGGGTGTTTCCTTTATAAGCCCTGTAGCCAATGCCTCTGAAATTATAATAGCTGTCGGCAATAAACGGGGAGAAAACCGTATACTCTTCATTCGACAGCCCTGCCAGCGACCGGAAAGCGAGGTTCCCTTTTCCGGCAAATCTCTTATAGTACCTGAATTCATTGTAAAAGAGCAGTACGGAGGTATTGTCTCCGGAAAAAGGTATGGCAGCTTCGAGATACAGGTTGTTTTCCCATCCGCTGATGTAGAAATGCACAAGGTCTAATTTCCGGATATCCCATTTAGCAAATGGCACAAGGGAGAGGCGGACACCAAGGTTTTCTTTCCTGGTATATCCTTCGTCATCAATGGTATATTCGGCTGACTGGAATCTGAAGGATAAACCAAAGTGCAGGTCATTTTCAAACCGGAGTTCATATTTTCCGGAAAGGCCAAGGTCAGTGAACTGGTGTTTCAGTAAGGTGTCGGTCCTGACAAATTCTGTTACAGGAAGATTTTTGACTTCACATTCAATTCCCCATTTGCTGCCGGACAGATAAGGATTGCGAAAAATGAGATGGATTGTATGGTCGGTATTATACCGGTAAAAGCCATAAGCATACATACCGCGTCCGCCAAGGTTTGATTCCATGGCCCCGATACCCAGCCAGAAATTGTCATTTGTTATGCCGAAGTCACCGACAGGAAGCATGGTTATCCGTTCTACAATTTTGTAATCGATCATCATTCCCGAATCACTTTGTTCAGTTACTGCTCTAGCATCCATTACAGGCGGAAGTGTTCTGAGCCGTCGCAGATCTTCGTTTATCGTTGCACTATCATATTGGTCACCGGGTCTGGTATATATAAATCGTTTCAGGTAAGAGGTCTTTGTTTTTTCATTGCCGGAAATATTCAGGGAATATAGGGACTGTTCCGTTTGCCCGTGTCCGGAAAAAGAATGACTGATAAAAAAGCCTGACAGGCAAAGGAACGAAAAGATACTTTTCCTTTGATATTTAGTTAGTAGTTTCAATGCAATGGTATACGTAATTTCTTAACTAAAGTATAAGATTTTTTGGAAGAAGGTGTTTATTCCTGATGAGTTGAATAGTTGATGAGATGATGAGTTGTGTATAGATGTCTAGATGCTGATAAGCTAATAGTATGTCTCATTTAATTCAGTTCACTGTTTATCAATTAATCATCTCACGATTAAACAAACAAGCGCCCATCCTTCGCCCCGAGACCTCGGGGCTGCGGCTGGCAAAGCAAGCTAACGGCCCAATGAGCCAACAACCCAAAAGCCAATATGCCAGGTGCTAATGATCCTCAAGTTCGCTGTCTTCGGGGAAAGTCTTTTTTTCGAGAAGGTTTCCTTCATCATCGTACAATTCCCAGGTTCCGTCCTTCCAGTCATTCCTGTATTTCCCCTTTACTTTCAATTCACCGTTTTCATGAAATTCTTTGTAGGTTCCGTGTTTTATTCCTCTTTTCAGGTCAATGCTGAATTTAATGGCCCCGTCTTCATAAAATTCTTCCATTTCCCTGGCATCCAGATCGTGTATGATGATCTCCGGATCGTACCAGGCGGCTTCCGGTCCTGTTTCCTGACCGTCTTCTCCGGATGCACTGAATAACGACATGAATGATTCGGCATTGAAGGTTTCTTTGGAATAATCCTCAATGATTGAACTATATTTGGTTTTCATCAGTAAGTGGAGCAGGTTGTCTTTCCTGTCGATCTGAATACCTGCCTTGGAAAAACTGGATATATAGGGTTTATTCCTGTTAAGTTTTTGCCAGTTTTCGGGGCTGACAAATTCTTTCAGATTACTGAACAGAACGGGAATATCAAGGTATGTATAGGCACTCTGTTTCCTGTCGAACTGTTTTGTAAACAGGTTATAATCAAAAGAATTTTCAAGTGTATTTCCACTGATGTAATCATCGATGATATTTTTCAGGGTTTGAGGGTGATTGCTGAAAATGACGTATTTGTTAATGATGGTGTAATATGGCTTTTCAATTTTTCCGAGCATTTTTCCGAACAGTGCTTTGAGAAGGCCGGGGAATGAAATGTAATGAATGCTGTAGTCACCGTATGCAACTTCCCTCACTTTCACAGGGGTGTTTCTTTTGATCTGTCTTTCCAGGTAGTCAAGGTTGGCTTTCGGATCTTTCCTGTTTTTTGCCTTGATAATAGTTGCAAATTCATTTGTACGGCCCAGATTGGAAGGTTTGGTCTGCAAAAGTACGATTTCATCATCAAACCAGCTTAGGAAGTTATCTTCAATGTTGATTTTCAGTTTTTTCTCAATTTTTTTCAGGCTGCCGGTGTAGTTTTCATATTCTTCCCTGTTAAGGTCCGCAAGTGTTTTCGTGTAATACTCAGACGCATTATCAAAGCTTAGTTTTACCATGGAAGCCACCCGGGCAGGGATGATCTCCGCACTTTTGATCGGACCGCTTCCGGCATTTAACACAGCGGTAAAAACAGAGGATACGGAATCATTTACCCCTGTGTAGCCTTCCAGGCTGACGAGTCCTTCGTCCGTGATGTTAAATGAAAATGCGGAATAGGTGAGTTCCTGCCGGAGATTACTGATGTTTTTCACCGGTTTCCCCAGTGTGTTCCTGAGAAATTCCGGGAAGTAGCTGTAATTGATGTATACATTGAACAAGCCTTTACCCGAAATACGTTTTGAAACGTCAATGAATTCAAGGTCACGGCCGATCGTCATTTTGTCTTTTTCGTCAATCGATGCTTCAACAAGCCTGTGATTGGTCGAAAGAACAATTTTATCCCTTATCAGGGTGAAATAATACATTTCTCCTGATCCAATGTCCAGAAGTTCATAGATTGTTTTGTCATTGTAGTCGCGTTTTGTCATCCGAAAATTATCTCCCGGAACGGATGACAGCATTTTTCCCGGATTCCGCAATCGTGCAGCCCTGCCGACATCGAGGATGAACAGGTAATCGTACCTGCCCGGCAGGTATTCATGGACGCTTACCATGGTTTTCCTTTTGCCAATGGCTTTAAGCACCAGTTTTTTATCTGACAGGAGGGAATCCGCGGATTGTATTTTTTTGTTCAGTTCAGACAGGTAATCGATCCGGCTGATCTTTTCCCAGGCATCGCTGTGGATGATCTTTTCCCAGGCATCAGAAACAGATCCCGATTCAATGATCATAGCTGCGTTGGCAGGGACAAGGTAAATTGACTGGAATGAAGATTTACCCGAAAAGAGATACTTATAGGCCAGACAAATGATTGCTACAATGGCAATGAGAAATAAAAGTACCCTGAAGATCTTTTTCATTTTAATAATGATCTGCGTTATACAATAAACGAATCGTATGTAAAACAGGTATGTTGATCATGATTTTTTAACCAGCATGACAAGATAATTATAATGTTTCCCGGTTGCAAGCCGGACGTGATCAAAACCATTTTTTACAGCTATGGAGGCCATCGTATCGTAATCGACATAGAGCCATTCAAAGGGATTTCCTGTGATTTTCCTGTATTGCATTGTGTATGTCAGCTCGCCGTAATAGTTGCTGTTGAGGTTTATTAGCTTACTGCCGTCTGGTTCGGAATACATGTAATCCACGTCTGTTGAGTCAAATATAATTCTGCCACCCGGGTTCAGCATGTTTTCCGCGTGTTTAAAAAATGAGTCCAGTTTTTTTAAATTGCCTGCAATACCTATTCCG
>JASFVU010000192.1:0-5893 GCA_050049665.1 Bacteroidales bacterium
GATCTGCTGCCTGATCTACCGCAGGCTGAACCAGGCGGAAGTGAAGAAGTAAATGCCCGGGGACAACTATGTAGGGTCACGATACATCGTGACCGGAAAAAACACACGGTTCAGGTTTTTTTAAATTCCGGACACCATACATGGTGTTCTTACGGCATTGTGATTCTGAATGGTGTGGGGAGATTTGCCGGGGGTAGATCATGCACACCTATTTTAAGACAACCTCATCAGGGGTATATAATGACGAATATTACAATAAGATAATCTTAAGGTTCCTCCCCCTTTTGTTTCCCCTTCAGGAGGGGGATAAACTGCCTGATGGTCATGTCGTTATAAGATACAAAAAGCAAGGATCTCCTGACCGAGCTCTGTCATAGCGGTTAACTTAATTCTGTCTGTTCATTGTTTTTTCTGGGTATGGGGGCAAACAATTTCCGCCAGTTTTCCCATTTGTACCGGCGTGCCATGATCACAATGAAAATGACGGCAATGACCAGGAATCCGCCGATGGTGGTGACAGGGTTGACGGTTTTCATCTTCCAGACTGCCGGGGTGGTGATGACAGACGATTCGTAGGTAACAAGCACCGAACCATAGATGTTGTTAATGGCATGTATGCCGCAGGCAAGCTCAATGCCATCGTCGAAAATAACCAGCAATCCGGCAAAAAGGCCAAAGGCAATGTAATAGGGCATGGTTACCCAGAAACCGAATTCCCTGACTTCGGGATTGGAAAAATGCAGGAGTCCGAATGCCGCCGAGGTGATGAGCAGGGCAAGAAACCGTATGCGGAACAGCAGGCCAAAACCAACCATCAGGTAGCTCCTGAAGAACAGTTCCTCGGACCATGCCTGCCAGGGTATGATAACAAAGGAAATGACCACCAGGGGCAGGAACTTTCTGAGGTCAAACAGGTATTCGTAGTTGTCCGGATCGATCTTGTAAAATATCACTTCCGCAATAACCAGCAGCATAAGCCATACAACCGAGCCGGTGATAAGACGTTCCCGGCGTATTTTCCCTTCAGCAGAGGCAATATCCCCCAGCCTTCGTTTGTGCAGGTTGATCATCAGCAGAAGCAATACAAAAAAAGATATCACGGCCGGGAATAACAGCAGAATGAGTCCCGGGTTCTGTCCGATGCCCAGTAATTCCGTATTGTAGGTTTCCAGGAAACCCTGAAGGTCAACTCCCCCTTCTCCGGCCATTTTGACTGCCAGCACAACCCCCAGGGGGATGATCCCGACGACCAGATAGGTAAACACGTAAATAAACAGGGTAAGGACATAGAGGTGCCACCTGTTATCGCTTTGCTGTGCTTTGATAAAATACATGGACGGATAATTTGGTGTTGCAAGATAGTGAAAATCCGCAAGCGCGCCCTTAAGCTGAGAGATGAGAAGATGAGAGATGAGAAGATGAGAAGATGAGAAGATGAGAAGATGAGAAGATGAGAAGATGAGAAGATGAGAAGATGAGAAGATGAGATGGTGAGAAGTGATACAGTGACGAGAAGGTGTTTATCTCTGATGAAGTGATGAACTGAATTAATCGATGAAATGAAGATCCTGATAAGCCAGATGGTATGTTTCATTCGATTCACCAGTTAATCAATCTTACGATTAAACATCAGCACCCATCCTTCGCCCCGAGACCTCGGGGCTTCGGACGGCAAAGCCCACCTCCATAAGGTTACGGTGGACAAAGCCAGTAACAAGCAACCCGCTAACAAGCCAATAACCCAACAAGCTATTTCTCCCTGTACAACAATACCACCGGGATGGTCAGGATGGCAATGAGGGCTGAGATCCTGAATGTCGTTTCATTGCCCAGTTTATCCAGAAAATAACCCGTGATCAGGGTGGACAGGGAGCTGATCAGGAAGTTGCTGGTCATGTACAGGCCATTGATGAATGGCAGGTGCCTGGTTTTTTGTTCATGGATAATGGCAAGGATGACAGGGGTCGGGGCCAGCAGGAAAAAGCCTGTAAGGACCAGAACAGGGAAAATGAACCGCTGCCCGGCAGCTATGAACAGCCACATCAGCAGGGGAGACACAACGGCAAAGATCAGCAGGGTATTTTTCCGGCCTATGTAGTCCGATATGGTCCCCGATAAAAAGGTGCCGGCCGTGCCTGACAGGTAAACCACGGAGAGGGAAATACCGGCTATCCACCGGGAGTGTCCCGTTTCTTCCATAAATCCCGGCAGGTAATAGGTCAGGCAGCTTTTCATAAAGCCGCGGGTAAAAGTAATGCTAACAATGATGATCAGCAGGGGGAGAAAACTACGCAGTGATGCCTTGTAGTCGCCGGCCTTTTGCTGTTCGGCAAAATCTTTCCGTATGTCGAGGTGCCTGAACCGCACATACAGAATGACGGAAGCCACCAGACCCATGGGGATCAGTCTGAATATCCCTTCAAACCCCCATATTTCAACGGCACCCACAACGATAAGGGGACCGATGGTACGTGCCAGTTCACCTCCTACCATATAAAAGCTCATACCTCGTCCGGTGCGGTTGCCGGCGATGTGTTTGATCATAACGGGCGTAGGCACATGAAACATGCTGGAACTGATGCCTGAGACGAGCATAAGAATGGCCAGGAATGCATACCCCGGGGCCACCCCGATAAGGCTCATGGATATGGCTGTTACGGCAGGGGCAAAGATCACCAGGAAGCGCAGCCTCATCCGGTCGGCCAGTATACCCACAAAAGGGTTCAGCAGGTTGGGAACACGCTGGATAACGGAAAGGAGCCCGAAAAGTGTGTGGTTGATAGCGAATTTTTCAATGAGCAGTGTTTGCACAGGTGCCAGGAATGACGTGTAAATATCATGGATGTGGTGGGCCAGGGAAAGAAGAATTACATCGGCGGATCTGAACTTATTCGGGCTGTGCATTTTGTGAAATGAATTGAAAAAGGGCAAAGATAGGGAATATTGATTAGTTGGTAAGGTGATAAAATAGTAATTAAAAATTAAGAATGAAGAATTATGAATGAAGAAAAAAGTGTTTATCCATGATGAGTTGATTAGTCGAATAGTCGATGAGTTGAGAAGAGAAAAATTTCAACAATCAACCTGCAAATTCCGATTAACTGAATCGATGAACTGGTAAAATGAAGACCCTGATAAGCTGATCGTTGTTTCATTTAATTCAGTTCACCAGTTTACCGATTCATCAATTACACAGTTACACGATCAAACACCACCTCAGCACCCAGTATCCGGGAACAACCTAACCACCTATGTATCCTATCATTTCTTTCAGCAGCATTGCTAGCCTGGGTTCTGCTGCTTCAGCAGCCTGTTTTACCATTTCATGGGTAAGGAATTCTATTTTTCCGGGGACCCCCAGGTCGGTTATTACGCTCAGGGCAAAGCACTTAATACCCATCTGATGGGCTGCGATCACTTCCGGGATTGTCGACATGCCCACGGCATCGCCTCCTATGATCCTGAAATACTTGTATTCCGCAGGAGTTTCATAGGTGGGTCCGGTTACTGCCACATAGCAGCCCTTTCTGATGGTCAGGCCGAGCTTTTTTGCCGATGAGAATGCGAGTTCGGTCAGTGTTCTGTCATAGGTTTCCGTCATGTCGGGAAAGCGGGCTCCGAATGCGGGTTCATGCTTTCCGATAAGTGGGTTGGGCATCATATTGATGTGGTCGGTGATCACCATCAGGTCGCCTGTTTCAAAGTCGGGATTCATTCCGCCTGCAGCGTTTGACAGCAACAGGGTGCTGATTCCCAGGTGTTTGAACACCCTGACGGGCCAGGTAATTTCCTGCATGGTATAGCCTTCATAATAATGAACCCGTCCCTGCAGGATCAGCAAAGGAATGTTCCGGTACAGTCCGAAAAGGAGTGTTCCCCTGTGCCCGTCGACACTGGTTTGCGGGAAGTGGGGGATGTTTTGAAAAGGGACCTCTTTTGTAATTTCGATTTCGTTGGCAAAGGCGCTTAGTCCGCTGCCCAGGATAATGGCAATGGCCGGTTTCAGGGTTGACTGTTTATCTATGTAAGCGGCCGATTCGTTTATTTTTTGCAACATAGTTGATGATGTGTGTGTCGAACTCTTTTTGTTTGCCATGAAGGAATTTCACTTTCACGGGAAGATAATACATTCTTTCTTTAATGGCATCATCAACATCGGTGAGTTTACCGATTTTTATGGCATCTTTTTCAGTGGTAATGATCAGTTTGTCCTTTTCCACAAGGGTGTTGAGTTTTGTTTTTATGGTTTGCATATCATCCGGCGTATATTCGTGATGATCGGGAAATGAAAGGAATTTTGTATCGCTTACCCATGATGAAAGGTTATTTTGTAAGGGAACTGGGTTTGCTATGCCGGTAACAAGCAAAACCGAAACCCCCGGCTTTCTGATCCGGCCGGTTGTTATTTTTCTTTTGTTTCCTCTGAAAACGGCCCTGGGATCTCCGTATTCAAAGCTCGTAAAGTACAGGAACTGATAAGGGAACAGGTTCAGTTCTTTTATCCAGAGACGCTTTTCTATGGGTTTGAAGTCCTCGGGCACTTTGGTAACAATGATAATGTTGGCGCGTTTTACGGACCGGACCGGTTCTCTCAGGTCGCCTGCAGGTAGCAGGGAGTCGTTATATACGGGCCGGAAATAATCAATGAGGAGGATCGATACTCCCGGACTTACGTAGCGGTGCTGGAAAGCATCGTCAAGTATTACGGCCTGCAGTCCGGGGCATTCTTTTTTCAGTTCGCCGATGCCGTGCACCCTGTCTTCATCGACCGCAACAACGGCATTTTTGTATTTTGAATATACCTGGTATGGCTCGTCGCCTATAATTTCCGGAGTGGATGTTTTGTCAGCCATAAGAAATCCTTTTGTTTTGCGTTTGTATCCCCGGCTGAGAACACTTACGGAGAAATTTTTTGAAAGCAGGTCAACAAGGTATTCCACATGCGGGGTTTTTCCTGTTCCGCCGACCGTGATATTGCCGACCGAAATAACGGGAAGATCAAAAGAGACGGATTTTAGTATATTCCGGTTAAACAGAAAATTACGCATACCGGTGGCAAGACCATAGAAAAAGGAAAGAGGAAACAGAATTGGTTTGAGTTTTTTTCGCAGATTGTGGATGGCCATAAAAAACATCTGATTTGGCGGTGCGACAAAATTATTCGAAATTCCCATTTTACACCAGCATTAAACAAACTTATTCACAGAACAAAGGCGCTCCTGTTTTACATACGCGATTACGGGCAATAAGTTATTCAGTGAAACTCAAATTTCAGAAACAGCCTGTCCCGCAAAAGGCGGGAAAGTGCACTGAAATTTGTTAGTTGAACTAATCCCGATAGCGAAGCGTATCGGCATTATGTGGTTTAATACCCCGATGCTCTGCATTGGAATTTTGGGTTCAGGGTTCTACCCTGAGGATTCATACCATTGATTGAAATAGAGGATTTCTTAAGGAAGAAGATCTTCAGGTAGCTGGATACTGGGTACTTGGTACTGGATACTTGGTGCTGGTCAAAAAAGATAATGAATCAATAAAGGGTGAACTGATTAACCGGAATAAATGATAGAGAACAGTTATGACCAATACAAGTTGAATATGGAATCGGTCTTTTGCTTCACGGGTTTATTATTTATTTTATAGTAACCTACAAGTTTTACAATTTATTATATTCTATGATCAAACCGTCTGAGAAAAATAGTGTAGCAATTCAAGTAAGCCTTCCGGGCGGGCAGGCATTGCGGAGGAATTTTGTCTGAGCGACGATGAAGGAGGAGTGAGTTTAATTCCGCAAGGAGAAAGGCTTACGATAGAATTCAAGCTATTTTTCCTGAACGGAGACCTTTTTTGTTTCCTTTTTTATGTGGATGATAAAAAAGGAAATCGAACTGTT
>JASFVU010000193.1:0-5887 GCA_050049665.1 Bacteroidales bacterium
TCCTTTTAGCTGTTCTTTTAATATCCTGGAAACTTCAGAAGGTTTTATTGCAGACATACTATATAGTTTATGAATTGATTAATTCCCGTTTTATTTTATTCAGTTGCGCTTTCAGGCTTGCATTTATTTGCTGATCATCTATTCGCAGTACAAATCCACCTATAATTGCAGGATCAACGTATTCACTTAATTCAATCTTCATCCTGAATTTTTTTGTAATGTAATCAAGGATCTCCTTTTTATAACCCGATGATAATGGTTTTGACGTGGTAATAGAGGCTTCTTTAATTCCCCTGTTCTCCTTATAATACCTGATAAAATACTGACATATATTCAGCAAATGCATTTCACGTTTATTATCAATCAGCAAATACAAAAACCGGAGAGATAAATCCTGAATTCTGCCTTTGAACATCGTATCCATCAATTTCTTTTTCTCCGTGCTTTTCAGGAACGGATCGGCTAAAAAATCGTTGAACTCCTGTGATTCCCTGATACATTCGGCCAGCAAGACAGCATCCTCTTCCACTGCCTCGCGGATACCGCTTTCCTCAGCAAGCTGAAAAAGCGCTTTCACATATCTGACGGTAATCAGGCTATCGTTCATCGGGTACGGATCTTAATGTGTTTTGACTTCCCTCAGGAGTCTGTCGATCAAGTCTTTTTGTTCTTTGCTATCGGATAGTTTCTCCTGAAGAAGTTTTTCCGAAATTGATATGGAAAGCTGCGCTACGTGGTCTTTAATATCCTTTATGGCAGCCTCTTTCTCTGCTTTGATGTTTGCCCTGGCTGTTTCAATCAGTTTTTCAGCATCAGCACTTGCCTGCTCTTTTGCATCCAGAACGATACTCTCTTTCAACTCACGGGCTTCTTTAACAATCTTGTCCCGCTCCTGTTTTGCCTCGGCAATAATCCTTTCATTATCCGCATTCAGCCTCTCCATGTCCTGTTTTGCTGCTTCGGCGGCTTTTAAAGCATCTCCAATGCTGTTCTCTCTTTGCTTAAGTGCACTCAGAACCGGTTTCCAGGCAAACTTCTTTAACAGGAAAAACACTGTCAGGAAGCCTATCAGCATCCAAATCACAGTCCCTGTATGCGGCATCAATAATCCCATAGTAAACAGTTTTAATCAGAAGCTACAGCCAACCGCTGTAACTTCTGAAGGTTTCATAACACTACGGCCAGTAGTGAAATAATTACGGCAAATAAAGCAACTCCTTCGATAAGCGCTGCGGCAACGATCATGTTTGACCGGATATCTCCCGCAGCCTCCGGCTGACGGGCAATTGCCTCCATGGCATTACTGCCGATCTTCCCGATGCCCATTGCAGCACCAATGGTTGCAATACTTGCTCCAAAAGCTCCCGCAACCTTAGCCAATCCCAGGGTTGCTCCCGCTTGAAGTAAAATGGTTAACAACATAACTAATTGTATTTAAATTAATGATGGTCTTCAACAGCCATCCCAAAATAGAGTGCTGATAAAAACGTAAAAACATAAGCCTGTATAAATGCTACCAACAATTCCAATAATGTCATAAACATAATAAACAATACGGATACAACCGAAACACTGTACCCCAGCAAAGGCTGAATTTCACCAAATAAAAAAATCAGTGAAAGGAATCCCAGAACAATGATATGTCCTGCTGTAATATTGGCAAACAACCGGATCATTAAAACAATAGGCTTGGTAAAAATACCTATTGTTTCGACCATTGGCATAATGGGAAGTGGGAGCTTCAGCCAGAACGGGACTCCCGGTGTATTAAAAATGTGTTTCCAGTAATTCTTATTCCCTTTGATGGTGGTAATCATGAAAGTAAAAAATGCCAGAACCATAGTCACTGCAATATTCCCGGTAACATTCGCACCTCCCGGAAAGATAGGGATCAAACCGAGCATATTGTTGATCCAGATAAAAAAGAAAACCGTCAGCAGAAACGGCATAAACGGTTCATATTTTTTCTCCCCTATGGAAGGCTTTGCTACTTCATCCCGAATGAACAGGATGACCGGTTCCAGTAAAGATTGCAGCCCTTTTGGAGGCTGGTTCGGCCTCTTCTTATATGCATTACCGACATAAATAAAAATAAAAAGGATCAGGATGATGCTGAAAAACAGGGCGGCTATATTTTTTGTAATTGACACATCAAACGGGATCACTTCGGAACCATCGGATAAGGTTTCGATGATCTTCCCTTTATTTTCCCCTTCCGTTTCCAGATGAAACCCCCTGAAGGAAGCATGCCCGTGTTCCAGTTTTGAGGACATGAAAACGACAAGACCTTTCTCTTTGCTGAATAAAATAACAGGAAGCGGAATACTGACCGGCCTGTCGCCGATATCGATGATATGCCAGTCATAGGAATCTCCAATGTGATCAAAAATAAAGGTGCCCGGATCGAACTTTTCATGGCCTGAATTTTCGCTGTGGCCTGTCCCGTCTTCCGAAGCAAGCAAGACATTCGCCGTACCTGCAACGATCATTAACAATGCCCCTGCTATCGCCTTTAAAATTCTACCTTCCCAAAGCATATCAATAATTTCATTTTCAATTAAAGTTAACAAAGAAAATCAAAAATGATAAATTATTCTTCCCCAGTTTTAAAAAACTTCAGAATAGAAGTAATTTCTATGGTTGTATATATTATATAGAGAAAAAATAACAGGATAACATACGTTATTTTCAGATCAGGATTATCTGTAAAAACAAGAAAAAGCAGGGCAAAAACCAGGTAAGAAAAAAATTTGATGGCAAATGCCTTTATCACGGCTGTCGCTGATTTGTCTTTCGGTTCTTTTCCCCGTTTGGTAACCGTATAGAAAACCATAAGATTTACTGCAAAAGCAAGCAAAACGAGAATGAAATAAAAAAAATGAAAATATGCCGGTAACCAGATCCGGAATACCAATGCTCCAGACAATATGATGAGCAGAGTTGCAACTATATTTTTGATGAGAAATCGCTGAAAATGAATGCTCATTTTATTTTTTGCCAATAAATTCTTTTAATACAAGATACATCGCAAGAATAACAGACACAAAAGAAAGGACCACAGTAAATACCGGAAATTTCAATTGTAGTATCTCATCAATCTTAATTCCTCCCCAGGTCCCGGCAAGAATGACAACAGCCATCTGAAATACTATTCCGGAATATCTGGCATAATTATTTGGATTTTTTCTGCTCTTCCTGGAGAACCGGCTGTTCTGCATTCTTTTTGACTTCGGTATCTTTCAGAGTCGGATCGGTTGAATTCATCTGGCAATTCCCGGTGAATTTTGCACCGGGCTCAATAGCAAGTCTTCTTGCACTTATATCACCGAGGATGGTTGAAGTAGATTTCAAAGACAGCAATTCCTGAACAAGAATTTTGCCTTCCACTTTCCCTTCGACATCGGAATTTTTACAATGTACTTCTCCTTTGGCTATTCCGGTATTGCCAATAACTACTTTCCCTTTGGTACGCAGATTTCCATTGAGTGTGCCGTCAATTCTAATATCACCTGAAGACTCGACATGGCCTTTGATGGTAGTCCCGGCTCCTATCAGATTGATTGTATTGTTTTCCTGTTCAATGTATTTTGCCATTTTCGGTGTTATTTTTTTATCGATTAATTAATCAGGAAGTAAAGATATATAATAAATATAATCAGAAAACAGATTAAACCACAAAAAACCCGGATGAACCGGGTTAAAGCTTTATCTTCCGTCGTATGCCCACTTCAGGTATATGCTGCCCCAGGTATAACCTGCTCCGAATGCAGTAAGAATTAATTTATCCCCTTTCCTGAGCTGTTTTTCATAATTCCAGAGACAAAGAGGGATAGTGGCTGCCGTGGTATTTCCATAATTCTGAATGTTGATCATGACCTGATCCTTTTCAATCCCCATCCGTCTGGCGACGGCCTCAATAATCCTCATGTTTGCCTGGTGCGGCACGAGCCAGGCCAGCTCTTCGGGTTTAATAGTATTGCGCTCCATAATATTCACGGCTATGTCTGCCATTACAGGGACTGCTATTTTAAATACGGCCTTCCCTTCCTGGTAAACAAAATGCTCCCTGTTATCAACTGTCTGGTGTGAGGGAGGATTTAATGATCCGCCTGCCTTCATATGCAGGTGCTCTCTGCCGGATCCGTCATATCCAAGAATGCGGTCAACCACCCCGACATCGTCGGTTGAGGGCTCTAACATAACCGCCCCCGCCCCGTCGCCAAACAATATACAGGTAGTGCGATCTGTATAGTCTGTAATAGAAGACATCATATCTGCACCAACCAGAATGACTTTTTTATAAGCTCCGCTCTCGATCATACGGCTTCCCACTTCAAGACCATAAATAAATCCCGAACAGGCAGCGGTCATATCAAAGTTAAACGCGTTCTTCATGCCCAGCTTATCTCCAATGATATTGGCTGTTGAAGGGAATCCCATGTCGGGGGTAATTGTAGGGCACAATAAAAGATCGATCTCTTCGGGGTCGGTTGCTGTCTTTTCAAGCAGTTCCTGAATTGCCAGAACGGCCATATCCGAAGTAGCCTTTCCTTTTTCCTTCAGTATCCTTCTTTCTTTTATGCCGACCCGCTGTGTTATCCATTCATCCGATGTCTCAACCATGGTACTTAATTCATGGTTGTCAAGAATGTCTTCCGGAACATATCCTCCGACTCCTGTAATTGCCGCTCTGAGATTTGTCATTATTCGAATGCGCGTTTAATTTTTTCAGAAAGTTTTGCCTCCACCACATCGGCAGTATGTAGTATCATATTTTTGATGGCGTTGGGCCCGGAAATACCATGGCCGATAATTGCCGGGGAGTTAATCCCTAAAATAGGCGTGCCTCCGTAATTTTCGTAATTGAACTTTTCAAAAAAGTCATCTTTTATTTTACGTTTCAGCAATAACGTATAAAATGCTTCTGCGGTTTTCAGAATCGTATTCCCGACAAAACCATCGCATACAATTACATCAACGTTTTCACTGAACAGATCATTCCCTTCGATGTTTCCAATGAAATTAAAATCAGAAGTGCCTTTCATTGCCTGATGAGTAGCTTTGGTAAGCAAATTCCCCTTTTCTTCCTCCACACCAATGTTAAACAGGGCTACTCTGGGTTTTTTTACATTGTATACCAATTCAGCATATAGTGATCCCAGTATGGCATACTGATATAGAACATCAGGCTTACAATCAGGATTTATGCCTACATCCAGCAAGATAGTAGGGGTATCGGAATTTTTTGGAATGCCCGCAGTAATACATGGCCTTAAAACACCAGGGACCGCTTTAACCACCTGAATAGCACCGACTAACATAGCCCCTGTATTGCCGGAACTCGCAAACCCGTCTATTTTTCCTGTCTGTAAGAGCTTAAATCCCAAAGGGATACTGGCATTCGGTTTCTGTGAAAATGCCTTTGCCGGGTATTCATCCATGCCAATGTTCTCCTTTGTGGGAACAATTTCAAAATCAGAAGGATCAAATCCTTCCTGCCGGCATATCGAAACGATCTTTTCCTCATCTCCAATAGCGACAATAGTTGCTTTTCCCGATAATTGTCTGAATGCTAAGATGGAACCACGAACTGTTGCTTCCGGAGCAAAATCTCCTCCCAATATATCAATTCCAATCCTCATTAAGAACCAGGTTGGTAAATCATTAAATTGCGGACTCTTTTTCTATTGCCAGCTTACCCTTGTAATGACCGCATTCCGGACAGACCCGGTGGTACTGAATCGTGGCCCCGCAATTCTGACAAGTTACAAGCGTTGGTTCAACGGCCTTGTAGTGAGTACGTCTTTTATCCCTCCGCTGTTTTGATATTTTACGTTTTGGATGTGCCATTTATATCTGTATTTTAATTGTCATTCATTAATTGTTT
>JASFVU010000194.1:0-5880 GCA_050049665.1 Bacteroidales bacterium
CTGGGGCTCCTGCAAAGCCAGATACTCCATAATCTCCGACTGGGGAGTTATGGGATAGCCAAAATAGGCATCCGTTCCTGCCCTTATCGCTGCTTCTGCCACGGCTTCATTGCCCTTCATTAATCGTAGTTCTCCCATTATATGTCAAATTTCTGCGGTTACTTTTTTTCGATATACTGTTATTACTCCATCCGGACATACAATCGCGCAATTGGCGCAACCCGTACAATTTTCAGGATTTTCCATATAAGCATACCGGTATCCTTTGCCATTGACTGCCGGAGCCAGTTTAATAACAGCAGTAGGACATGCACCGAGACATAACTCACATCCCTTGCACCGCTCCACATCAACCACAATAGCTCCCTGAATCTTTGCCATACTCTATTATTTATTATTTATCCGTTATTTCCATAGATATGCTATTTTCTGCTTTATTCAATAGTTTGGTAAATGACAAACAAAAAATAGAATAACTGACTATGATTTAGAGATTTAAGGGTAGTAAAAAGACTGGAAAAATGGCGGTCAACCAATTAATTTCAGTACATAGATAATAAATTTTTATGTATTTGCCATCATTTTTATTCACAATTTTAACCCGGCTTCCATGGATCTGCGATCGTTATAATGCTTACAATCAATGAATTAAAAGGGAAACACAGGGACCATTTCTCTGATCCTGCTGGATCATCCGATCTTTTTCAATTGATTTCGGTAATGATCCGACTTCAACTTTCCAATATTCTTTGTACATTTATTAATTAATCTAACTTGCCCTATTCATAAAATTCACAGACTGATCTGTGCCAAAGCAAGTTAGCCGGATTTAGTTAAATAAATGAAATTTATGAATTATACAGGCTAAAATACCTTATAAACAAATACATTATGAAGCAAATTCTACTAATTGGACTGTGCATGCTTTGTATTGCATACACCCCGACTGTTAAATCGCAATTTGTTCCCAACGGAGGTTTCGAAGAATGGGAAACCAGGGAACTCTACCAGAAGCCCGAAAGCTGGAATACAAGTAACATGGAAGCCCTTATACATAGTACACAAACCGCGCTTCTCACAGAAGACAGCTATGACGGGAATTATGCTCTGCGGCTTGAATCGGCAGTATCGGAATCGGTAGTATCAGGAACGGATACGATCTTTGGATATGCCACCTGCAACGGAACTGTCATTGAAGGGGATTCTTCCATCCTGGAATTTACAGGAGGAATACCTGTTTCGGGCATTCCGGATTCCATATTTGGTTATTTTAAATACGACCTTCCTGAAAACGACACGGCCATCGTACTTGTTTCCTTTAAGCTAAACGATTCCATTATAAGCCAGAATATTTTTCCTCTGACGGGAAGTCAAAGTTCATATACCATGATGGGCTGGGAAATCGAAACCCTGTCCGAAATACCTGACACTGCTTTTATCGGTATTACAAGTACAAATCCTTTCAATCCGATGCCGGGAGGATGGGTACAGGCCGATTCGTTATGGTTCAACGGTATCAATGATTCTATTCCGAACTCCGGTTTTGAAGTCTGGGAAGCCGAAGAATATTATGACCCTGCAGATCATTTAACAGCAAACCTGATTACCCACTTTTTCGGCGGAGACACATCTGCAACCCGGATCACCGATGCTCACAGCGGAGACTATGCAATAAGTATCAAAGCCGTTGAAACCAGTATTCCGGGTGACAGTGGTATGACAGACATTGTCGCCAGCTTTCTGATCCCTTACGGAAATGGTGAATATAATCTGGAAGACATTCCCACATTTCCCGTTGATTTCAACCCTTCTCAACTCACGGGATTTTATAAGTTCACCCCTGCTGTAAATGATACTGCAATTGCTTATGTAATTCTGAAAGACGATGAAGACGGTGAATATGAATTCGGGGTTCCCCTGCTTGAGGCAAGTGAATACACGGAATTTACCATTAACTTCACTTATCCCATCGGAACAACCATTACCGAAGTCGGTTATGTCTTCAGTACGACCCTGTATTTTGGAATCGGTGACGGAGGAAGCGGTGAACCGGGAAGTGAGCTGATACTGGATGATCTGGATCTTGTGGATCCCTGTGCCGACTTCGATGAATTCACCATAAGCGTCACTGATCCTACCTGTGAAGAAAATTACAGCGTTCTTGATGCCGGTGCGGAATGGGACGGATATGAATGGTCAACAGATGAAACAACCCAAACCATTCAGGCAATCGACGGTACATTCAGTGTTATTGTCACGGATAGTACCACAGGATGCCAGTTTAGTGATGAAGCAACCGTAAGTTCGCTTATCTGTGACAAGATCAACCAGGTGAGCCCTCAAACAGCCGTTACCAAACTGTTCCCCAATCCTTCGGATGGGGTATTCCAGGTTGAACTGACGAATATACTTCCGGGAGAATATGCTGTTGAGATTATTTCCATTACAGGCAAAACACTGAAAAAACAAAACGCACATATAACATCGGAAACCCATAAATTACAATTCGACCTCACAAGCTATCCGCATGGTTTGTATATGGTTAAAATTGAAGGTGCCGGTTATTCTCATTATGAGAGACTGTTGCTGAAATAAGATCCCTGACCCACCTTTATATGACCAAAAAGGCATCTGTTCAACGGTGCCTTTTTCTTTGTCAACCCTGTCAGGGTGTTTTAAGGATAAAAAAATCTTTTTATAATTTTTTAATTGTTGTTTTGGAGGTTAAGGAAAGTTTGTTTTACTTTGCATCATACACAATCCGACATGAACAGGATCAGACAACACATAAGTACAGTTTCACCCTTCTTACTCCATGAGCCTATGTGCATGTGTTGTTGCTGTTGTTGCCTGTCATAAGATGACAGTACCTTTTTTGCACATTTCCGTGCATACCGGTTTCCATTGATCATTTATTCATTTCAAATTCAATATTACTATGGCTGAAAATTATCATTTTGAAACCCTGCAGTTGCATGCAGGTCACGAAGTGGATGAGACACTTTCACGGGCAGTACCCATCCACCAGACTACCTCTTATTTGTTTAAAGATTCGGAACATGCCGCCAGCCTTTTCGGGCTCAGGGAGTTTGGCAATATTTATACCCGTATCATGAATCCGACTACCGATGTATTTGAGAAACGGATCGCCGCATTGGAAGGAGGTGTGGCAGCACTGGCGACTTCTTCGGGACAGTCGGCTCAGTTCCTGGCATTGACTAACATTCTCGAAACGGGAGATAACTTTATTTCCACTTCTTATTTATACGGAGGCACTTACAATCAATTTAAAGTACAATTCAGGCGTTTGGGTATACAGGTAAAATTTGTTGACGGCGATCATCCCGACGAATTTGAGAAACGGATCGATGAAAAAACAAAAGCTATTTACCTGGAAACCATTGGAAACCCCAAATTTAATATCCCCGATTTTGAGGCGATTGCAGAAATTGCGCGAAAAAACGGTATTCCGCTTATCGTTGACAACACTTTTGGTGCTGCCGGATACCTGTTCAGACCCATTGAACATGGCGCCGGCATCGTGGTACAATCTGCCACAAAATGGATAGGAGGCCATGGTACCAGTATCGGAGGAGTGATTGTTGACGGCGGAAACTTCAACTGGGCTAACGGGAAATTTCCCATGTTCACGGAACCGTCGGAAGGATACCACGGACTGAAATTCTGGGAGGTATTCGGGGATGGCGGCCCGTTTGGCAACATTGCTTTTATCATCAGGGCACGCGTTGAAGGATTACGGGATTACGGAAATGCTCTCAGTCCTTTCAATGCCTTCTTATTCCTCCAGGGTCTGGAAACCCTTTCGCTTCGCCTCGACAGGATCAATGAAAATGCCCTGGCCCTGTCCGGGTGGCTGGAAACACTGGATTGGGTGGAACACGTGAATTATCCGGGACTGGAGAGTTCTCCTTACCATAGCCTGGCTAAAAAATACCTTAAAAGAGGCTTCGGCGGTGTTTTCACCTTTAAAATAAAAGGCGGTAAAGAAGCAGCCGATAAATTGGTCAACAAGGTAAAACTGATCAGTCACCTGGCCAATATCGGCGACTCCAAAACGCTGATCATTCATCCGAGTTCAACCACTCATGAACAGCTCAGTATTGAGGAACAGGTATCTTCGGGAGTGGAACCCGGTCTGCTGCGCATCTCTGCCGGTATTGAACACATAGATGACCTGAAAGAAGATCTCCTGCAGGCTTACCACCAAACTGTCTGACCGGTAACAACCTGCCCGAACGTGCCGTTCGGGCGGCGTGGGGGTTATTAGCTTGTTACTGGATTCCGGGTACTTGGTGTTGGGGCTGATTAACTGAATTAATCGAATAACTGATAAAATGAAGATCCTGAAAAGCTGATCGTATTTCATTTAATCAGCTCACCCTTTCATCGATTCATCATTTTTTTCAGACCAGCACCAAGCACCTACCCTTTGAATGATTCATATCAACAGGATCGTGCCCTCACTTATAATTTTAAATCATTGTCTGTTTTCGTTCTGTTTCAGCTTTTTGATGATTTTACGGTTAAAACGCTGAAGCTGAATATTCTCAATGTATTGAATAAGCTTTCGAAGGAGATCGTAATAAAGGATAACGAACCAAAGACCGGCAGAAAGCCAGATAACCAACATGTTAAACCAGAAAGTGTCGAGGTAAACACCGGAAACTTTTTTATACGGGGCATAAAAATGCGCCCGCCCGTTATTCAACAAGGGCAGGGTATGAACCGGGTCCCTCATCCTGATTATTTCATTCTCATCAATCACGTACTCAACCAACTCATTTTCATTACGTACGATCTCCGAAAGCCGGTTATTGGCATACTTGTTTTCCATGGCAGCAAGACCCTGTGTGCCGTTAAATTTTTCCTTCAGGGAAGCCAAAACAGCTTCTTTGTCATCCGCTGCTCTCAGGTACCTTGAATGGTATTTTTTCCAGCTGATGTCCAGAAACCCTTGCAGCTTTTTCATATCAGACCCTGAAAATTCTCCTGCACGAAAAGCTTCCGGAATCCCGATGGTATTTATATCAAGATCTTTACCCATTCGTTCGGTTTCATTCACCAGCAAACGGGCAGGATCATACTGACCGGTATTTTCCATTCCGGAGTTTTCTCCCGATTCCAGTTCGCCGATCACGGATCTCAATTTAGGTATAACATAGGCTTTCTTATACATCGACTCACTCATGACAAGTTCGGTATTGAACAATTCCTTTTGAAACGGATTGTCTTTGTATTGCGTGACCATCAATGCTTCATATGCCCATCTTGACGTCATGAGTTCTCCTACCAACGGAACCGACTTTGTATTGTATATAGCTTTGTTCAGGTTATGAAAGTCGACGACCACCCCGCTGAAAAGCAGTTGAGGCACCAGGATCAGGGGTACCAGAATATAAATTGTAACAACCGATTTAAAGCCTGCCGAAATATTCAATCCCACCAGGTTGGCCCAGCAGGAAGCGGAAAAAAGGATCAGAAAATACCGCCATGTCATGCTGCAGATCTCCAGTATGGAATTCCCTATGACAACAAATAACAGCATCTGGATAGCGGAGATGATAAAAAGAATGGAAATTTTTGAGACCAGGTAGCTGAAACGGCTCAAATTCAGAAAGCGTTCGCGTTCAAGAATTTTACGATCACGGAATATTTCTTCCGCACTAAGGACCAATCCAAGAAACAATGCAACAATGACCGTCATGAAAAGGTATGCGGGAAGGTTTTCGTTCATCCCGAAAGTATAATCCGTTATCAAACCTGACAGGCTCCTTGAACTGCGGGTATAAAAGGAAAGAAGAACGGCAAGTGCCGGTGCTTCAAGAAGGGTAATGATCAGGTACTGCCTGTTTTTCAGTT
>JASFVU010000195.1:0-5877 GCA_050049665.1 Bacteroidales bacterium
ACTTCCATGTGGAAAACCAATGACGGTGCTGACTATGGTACGACTTTCCTTCAGTACTTTACAGGCAGAGATCACATCTGCCGGCCTCACGCATACGGAAGCCACTTTGAATTGATCTGCCAATTCACATCCCTTCACGATCTCTTCATCGGTAAGAAAAGGTTTAAGAAGGGAGTGGTCAATCATTTCTGCGATGTCTCGATAACTGTATTTCATTGTTTTATTGTTTTTGATTGGTCTTCAGAGATGCAAGATACAAAGAAGGAATTTCAAAAAACCGATCTTTCCGTTAAGCGGGCATTTTTTTTACCAGAAACATAACCGTGATGGCCATAATAAATGCTATCCCCGCTCCTCCCAAAAAAGTAACGGTAAAACCTCCCCATCCATAAAGCAATCCCATGAACAGGGGTGCTATGGTCTGCCCTGTACGAAGCACCATGCTGTTGACAGACATAAAAACCGCCCGTTCTTCAATCGGTGCAAATCCTACCAGCAAAGTCTGCACGGTCGGTATAAACAGTCCCTGTGCCAGTCCGAAAAACAACAATGGTAAGATCAGCAGGTACAAATGACCGGAAAAAGTAATAGCTATCATAGAAATCCCGTACAATCCGATACTCATCAAAAGTATGGTCCTGCTACTGAAAAGTCTGCTTATCTTTCCCAGTTGCGAGGAGGTAAATGCGGTTGTAAATGATGTAAGTGAGATGGTCAGCCCGATGACCAATGAGTTCGCTCCGAACCTGTCTTTAAGCAACAAAGGGAGATAAGTGATCAGTGCTCCGTAAATGAGAAAAAAAACCAGGACATTGAGAATAAGCAACCCCCAAACGGTCCTCTGATTGATCTTTTTCCATGTATTCCTCAAATAGTCTAAAAAATACGACCGGCTTTTTGGTTCAGGATTTTTCAGTTTTACCAGAATGAGAATAGCAAGCGGAACTGCCAGCAGGGGCAGAATAAAAGGAAAATTCCATCCTGCCATTGCCAGAGAACCTCCGATGGCAGGATAAGCTGCCGTTCCGATACTCAATACACTGGCATTGTATCCCATAGCAGTGATACGCCTGCTGCCCGAATACATATCCCCGATGAGCGTGATGTTGAGGGAACTCAGTGATGATGCTCCCATACCCTGAAAAAAACGCAGGACCAGCAAGGTTTCAAACGACCTTGTAAACATACAGAGAAAGCCGGCAATCCCGAATAAGATCATGGAGGGAATGAGTATGTTTTTCCTGCCCAGGCGATCTGCAAGGATACCTGCAAACGGTGCCAGAAAAATTCCCGGCAGAGTAAAAACCGTTATCAGCAATCCTACCTGTTTTTTAGTGATCTGAAAAAACTCAATGACCCGCGGAAATGCCGGGGCAAGGCTTGCCACTCCCATAACAGCAAGCAGGGTAACAACAAAAATGAGGTGCAGATTGGCATCATAGATCAACGCTCTTTCTTTTTCCCGATTTCCCATTCAGACGAAATTTATTTTTTGGATCCCCGCCGGTAAATACAATACTCATCATCACATCGTGAACAATTGTAAGCAAGAAACTTTGCTTGTTCTCCGACACCTACTAACCCGCTTACGGATTTAACGGGATCCATCAATGCCGATTGTGTAAGGGTAATGCCAAATGATCCCTCTGGGAATAAACTGAAAAGTCTGAACTGCTCTTTAACGTTCCAGTTACAATAGCCCGGACTAAAACGATTTGTAATTTTCAGATTATTTTCTTCCGCCAGTTTTCTTATCTCCCGATGAACGAACCCGGCCGCAGATTCTGCTGCTTCGGAACCAGCCAGATTGACAATGTATCCCTCAAGATTATCCCCTTTGCTGAACAGTTCTTCAGAGAACAATTCCACTTTTTTGCCAATGGTACATTGAAATAATGCAACAAACTCTGTATTCCTTAATTGGGACATGATGATCTTTCCGAGATCAAATACAACATCATCGAGCCGGATTGTTCCGGTTTTCCTGTCAAATTCAGTGATTCTTCTCAGAATGAACCCGGCTTGCGGATCTAACAGCGGATAAGCCTTGCTGATAAAATCATCTGTAATTTCATCGAGGTGAGGATCTATACTTTGATCTTCATAGCCCAGAAGCCGCCGGACTTCATCCTTGCTGATCCTGATATCTCCCGGTCCGATCTCCGATCTATATAAGAAATTACATCTCAAAACAACCGGCAAACCATTATTTATTTCTTACTATCCCTGCGATCTGACGGATGTGTTCCGGTGTGGTACCGCAACACCCGCCAATAATATTGGCCCCGGCATCAAGAAGCTGATTGACAAAACCGGCCATCTGCCCGGGACTTTCAGGAAATATTGTTTCCCCATCCCTGTAAACCGGCATCCCTGCATTCGCGTGCACCAAAACGGGGATGGAAGGATCCACCTCTCTGATGATCCTGACGATCTCGATCATGCGTTCAATGCCATTACCGCAATTCGCTCCGATGATGGAAGCTCCTGCTTCAACAACCCCGGCAACCATCTCTTCCGGCGTAACACCCATCATGGTATGATACTCTCTTCCCGCAGATTTCTCGAATGTCATGGTACAAATAATTTCACATGACGTATTTTCCCTGGCCGCCTTTACTGCAGCCCTGGCTTCCTCGATATCAGACATGGTTTCCACAACAATTGCATCGGCCCCGCCGTCAGCCAGCGCCTTAGCCTGCTCGCCGAAGGCCAGGTACCATTCTTCAACACTGATGTCTCCCATCATAAGCATTTTGCCGGTAGGGCCAACCGATCCCAGAACATGCCTGCCGTCGCCGGCCGCTCTCCTGGATATTTCTGCCGCAGCCCTGTTCAACTCAATTACCCTGTCTGCCAGTCCGTAATGTTCGAGTTTATACCTGTTCCCGCCAAAACTATTCGTCTCAATCATGTCTGACCCGGCATCCACGTAACTTTTTGCAATTTCAAACACATCATCGGGACGTTCTGTATTCCAAAGTTCGGGACATTCGCCTCCCTTTAACCCTTTTTTCTGGAGAAACGTTCCCCAGGCTCCGTCTGATATGAGTATTTTACCTTTTTGTATTTCTGATGCAATAGTTTGCATAATGTTTGGTCTTATAAATTTTAGCTGTCGTAATTAATACATTAAAGCTATGACGATGATTCAACTTAAATTGAAGAAACTGCCAGGATACAAATTCGTTGCTGCCTGATGCAAATTATGTTAATTCTAATCAGCTAAATTGTTTAAATATTTTACCGCTCCCTGCGGATCAGGAGAATAAAAGTCAGCACCGATCCTGTTCCGGAAATCATCGTTTACCGGGGCTCCTCCTATGAGGATCTTGCTGCCTGGCTTCCGGCTCTTCAGTTCAGTCACAATTTCCTGCATGTTCTGCATAGTTGTTGTCAGGAGTGCCGAAAGTCCTACGGCTGCTTCGGGGTGTTCTTCCAGTGCTGCCAGTATTTTCTGCACACTGACATCAACCCCCAGATCAACTACTTTCCACCCGGAACCTTCAATAGCCATTTTTACGAGGTTTTTCCCGATATCGTGCAGATCTCCCTTAACAGTAGCCAAAATAATCTCTCCCTTGTGCTGTATGGCACCACTCTGAAAAAAAGGCTTCAGGTGTTCAATAGCAGCATTCATAGCCTTGGCGGCCATCAACATCTGAGGAATGAATATTTTCTTTTCGGAAAATTTCTTTCCCACCCTGTCCATGCCGATAACCAGGGCTTTCTTTAATATTGTATCTGCATCAATTCCCTGTTCAAGAGCTTGTTTGGTTAACTCATCCGCGCCATCCTGACCTTTCAGGTCCGGAGGAAAGGGGGATGTTTTATCAACCTTGCCAAATTCTACACAGGTGGTAATTTTTTCAAGAATCTCACTCATGATATTTTTTCTTTAAATATACGCAATATGATCCCTTTATAAAAGTCGCGTTTCAACACAAAGTATTATTTTCTTACCGTTATGGTATCCGACAGGAATTCAACCGAACTGGTCCCGACCATAATAGCAAAATCTCCCGGCTGTACTTCTCTTTCCATATCGAGATCCAACGCTGCAAGCTTCTCAGGAGTAATAAGGAAACTCACCTTTTTTGATTCACCTGCTTTTAATGTTATCCTCCGAAAATCCTTTAATTCCTGTACCGGTCTTGTAGGCACGCTAATGAGGTCATGAATGTATAGTTGCACTATTTCATCTCCTTCTCTTGTTCCCGTATTGGTAATATTAACCGTTACCAGGAGGCTGTCCCCGACTGAGATCTCCCTTTCGGAAAACGTTAATTTTTTGTATTGAAACGTTGTATAGCTCAGCCCGTAACCAAAAGGGTACAGCGGAGCTGAATCAGCATTAACATATTCCCTGAACCTGCTTGGTTTTCTGTTATAATAACAAGGCAGTTGCCCGACATTCGCCGGAAATGTTATTGTCAGCTTACCACCCGGATTGATCTCACCAAACAATACGTCTGCCACGGCATGTCCGGTTTCCTGACCGAGATACCATCCTTCGATGATAGCCGGCGCACTTTCTGCAAGGTAATTGATACTCAAGGGTCTCCCATTGATGAGCAACACTATAACCGGTTTCCCTGTTGCCAGAATGGCTCTTGCCAGTTCTTCCTGTCTGCCTGCCAGGTCCAGATTGTCCGCGTCTCCCAGGTGAACATCACTCCACGCTTCACGGTTTATCAGCTCGTTCTCTCCAAGGACCAGCAAAACAGCATCACTTTTTCTGGCGGTCATCACGGCTTCCCTGATCAGCTTGCCGTCTGTTTCTGCCGAACTGAGTATAGGGTTCTCATTTACCCTCCAGTGAACTTCATCATTAAGAGTGATTTTACATCCTTCGGCATATAAAATATTTATTTTGTCTCCCGCAAACTCCTTTATCCCTTCAAGTACGCTGACACCTTTCATTGGGATCGGGGAATATCCTCCCAGATGAATCCCTGAAGCATTCGGGCCGATTACCGCCAGTGTTCTGATCTTCGAGGGATCCAGGGGCAGTATATCCTCCTCATTCTTCAGCAGGATCATTCCTTCACGGGCAGCTTTCAGGGCAAGTGCCTTATGTTCTTTCCGGTTTAGTATTTTCTCCGCCCGGTTAACATCAACATACGGATTATCAAACAATCCGCAGCGGAATTTCACACGCAGAATATTGCTTACAGCACGATCGATTGCTTTCATTGATACCAGACTGTCTGTGACATGGTCTGCCATGGCAGCAAAACAACCTGTGCTGCCCAGATCATAGTCCAGTCCGGCATTTATCGACAGGATCCCGGATTCCGCCGAATCTTTTGCTGCCAGGTGATCTCTGTACGTTACATCCATTCCGCCCCCGTCACTCATAACAAACCCGTCAAACCCCCACTCTTCGCGAAGAATCCTGGTTAGCAAACGATGATTAATGTGATTGGGAACACCGTCCCATTCGTTATAGGAAACCATGACAGATTGTGCCCCGCCTTTTTTTACAGCCACTTCAAACGGATAAAGATGGGTTTCCCTGAACTCTCTCTCTGAATAATTCACAGGTGCTATGTTACGTCCGCCTTCAGGCTGACCATGTCCTGCAAAATGTTTTAATGTCACTGCCGCATGATTGGTATCTATTATCTCTCCGGTACCCTGAAAGCTGGATACTGCTGCAAGTCCCATGCACGCTACCAGGTACGGATCCTCTCCGAAACACTCCTCTGTCCTTCCCCACCGGGGATCTCTGGCAAGATCAATAACAGGTGATAAAAACTGAGTAACACCGTTTGCACTTGCTTCAAGAGATGTAACCGAATAAACCTGTCTGATCAGGGCCGTATCCCAGGTACTCCCCAATGCAATGGCCTGGGGAAAACTGGTTGCTCCCGG
>JASFVU010000196.1:0-5872 GCA_050049665.1 Bacteroidales bacterium
AATTTGCTGCTTCTCCTGCAATGCATCATTAGCATACAGACTTTGCGTGCCAATCAAGCAAACAGAAAAAGCTAACAAAAATGTCAGGGCAAACCTTGAAATTGCTTTTCCTGACAAAATAGTTAGAAATAAATCGTTTCTCATAGGTATTAAGGTTAAATAAATTATAAAATGTTTAGTGTATATTAATTATCGTTCTCAACAATCATATTCCGGGTTCAAAACTGTATTCATGAATAATTATTAAATTCTACTGTAACAATATTACTAATTTTTTTGATACTGCGATTTTCCTGCATATTATTTAACTTTTTATTTGTTAGTTTATGTCCTGAAAAAAACTATTCCTCCCGTTATGGGAAATAAAATCTATCCCTTCTGAAAAAATATCCTGTATAATATACTCTATTATCCCTGGCATTCTCACTCTTTACATAAAAATAATCAGCACCATAATGGAAGCAATTATTCCAATCATAATCAGGAGTTCAATCAACAAAAGCCTTCTCAGTTTTTTATCTTTCTTCAAATTCGAAGTTTTAGGCAGAGAAATGAAAGCGCCATAAAGATAATGTGAGTTTGGCATATTAAACTCCATGAATGTCTCAGATGTATGCTCAAATGTCTCATTTTTGTATGTCTCCCTTGTTAAGGGCCGAATTTATGTACAATAGCAAATCAACGATATGAATCCTCAGGGTAGAACCCTGAACCCAAAATTCCGATGCAGGGCATCGGGGTATTAAACCACATAATGCCGATACGCTTCGCTATCGGGATTAGTTCAACTAACAAATTTCAGTGCACTCTGTTTCTGAAATTTGAGTTTCACTGAATAAAACCGAACCGGAAATTCTCAGTCCGGATCCATTTCGGATTTATTGTTTTTTATGTTTTGGGCAAAGTCTGTAGGGGACATTCCGAATTGCTCCCTAAAGCTCTTAATAAAATAGGATCTGCTCTTTATTCCGACTTCATATAATATTTCCGAGACGGTAAGCTGACCCTTTGTCAACAATTGCGCCGCCCGTTTCATTCGCAACGTTCTGATAAATCCGCTGGGAGATAATCCTGACAGACCAACAAATTTTCTGTGTAAATGAGAACGACTCATCCCGATCTCTTTGCTAAACAGATCTACACTGTAATCAGGATCGGAGATGTGTTCCTCCACAATCTCTATGGCTCTTTTAAGAAACTTCTCATCTACCGAGGTAATGGAAATATCTGTTGGCTCCAGCGTAATACTTTTGCTATACTTCTCTTTCAGTTGTTTGCGTGAATCCAGAAGATTAAGAACCGTGGTTTTTAACACTTTCGTATCAAAGGGTTTGGTAATATAAGCATCTGCCCCCGTACTCAATCCCTTTATTTTATCCTCATCGGTCACTTTGGCTGTAAGCAGTACTACAGGAATGTGAGAAGTACTTTCATTTGTTTTCAGCCTTTCACACAGTTCAAATCCGTCTATTCCCGGCATTCGTACATCGCTGATGATGATGTCCGGATGAACCTCATCTATTTTTCTGACAGCATCTTGTCCGTCAACAGCTTCATAAACATTATATTCAGAGAACCGGCTTCTTAAATGTGCCCGAAGGTCTTTATCGTCTTCAACGATCATCAATACCGGCTTATCCTCATATTCCCTGCCATTGGGATCTTCCGGGCTGACTTCCCCGGGGAAACGATAAGCATCATCCTGTTCAAGATCATACAGATCCAGGGTAATGGCTTTTTCCCGAATACCAGCGGATTCAATTTCAGCATCGCTGAAATATCGTTTATCATAAGGAAGAACGATACTAAACTCAGTGCCTTCCCCTTCCGTACTTTCAATATCGACAGAACCATGGTATGCATTTACAAGGCCGCTGACTATGGTTAATCCAAGTCCGAATCCGCTTTTCTCCATATTTTTGCTCTTCTCCCCACGGTAAAACTGCTCGAATATTTTATCCCTTTCTTCCTTTTTAATGCCAATACCCGAGTCCCGGATGATCAGCTTAAAGAATCCCTCCTTCACATTATCCGGTTTGTCGATTAAAATCTTAACATCAACTTTACCATTGTCCGGAGTATATTTTAAAGCATTTGAGATCAGGTTGTAACATATTTTTTCAATCTTATCACTATCCATAAAGCCAATGCAACTATCCCGGGTTGCATTGAAATTTATCCGGATATTCCTTTGAGATGCGTGCCATCTGAATAATGCAACTATTTCTTTGATAAAACCAACAACATCGCCTTTGCTTACTTTAAGATCAAGATGATCAGTCTCTATCTTTGTGATATCGAGCAATTGATTGATCAGTCGTAACAATCTTCTTGCATTGAATTGAACAACACTTAGCTGTTGTTTTATCTTCGGCAAAGTATTGATGTCCGAAAGCATTGCTTCCAGCGGACTGATTATCAAGGTGAGAGGTGTACGGAATTCATGTGAGATGTTCGTAAAGAACTTGACCTTCATTTTATTCATTTGGTCCAGCCTTTCTTTTTCCGTTTCTTTCAGGTTTAACTGATGTTGCAATGTAGTACGGGCAACAATAAATTTTCTTAAAAGCAAAACTGAGAAAGTGATCAGGATAAAATACAGGAAATAGGCCCAATAAGTACGATACCAGGGTGGTAAAATAATGATTGTCAATGTTTTTGCGTTTTTGTTCCAGACTCCGCTGGAATTTGATGCCCTCACCTTAAAAAGATATCTTCCGGGATCAAGATTTGTGTATGTGGCAGATGGTACATTACCCACCTGATTCCATTCTTCTTCAAACCCTTCCAGGATATAACTGTATTGATTTTTCTCGGGTATCAAATAATCCAGAGATGCAAAATAAATTGTAAATACCGAATGCTTATGTCTGAGAATGATCTGGTCTGCCAGGCTTACAGGCTGATCAATGACAACTTCTTCACTTTCAGGACTTACCTCCATCTTATTAAAGATAAGAAACTTAGTGATAATTACATCAGAAGTAGACTCATCCCTGATGATCGCTTCAGGATCGAAGCTGTTGAGACCGTTGTTGCCTCCGAATATCAGATAGCCATCAGAAGTTTTAAGGGCAGATCTCCTGTTAAATTTATTCCCCTGTAACCCATCGCTTACGTTGAAATTAATGAACTCCGGACTTTCAGGAACGTGTGCTCCTCCAACGAATTTTGATATTCCCCTGGTCGTACTGATCCACAGGTTGCCTTCATTGTCTTCCAGAATCGCCTGAATAACATTGCAGGGCAGGCCATCCTCCATCAAATACCGGGTAAAAGTGGAGTCCTCCGGATGAAACAGGTTTAACCCGCTTTCGGTACCAAACCAAATATTGGCATGTGAATCTTCAAATACCACGATTGCACCATCGTCGCTTATCGACCTGGGATCCGATCTGTCTGAATAGAAATGTGTGAATACCCCTTTTTCCCTGTCGAACAAATCCACGGAATTGTAGGTTAAAACCCAAAATCTGTATTTGCTGTCAATGTATAATTCTCTTACCCAGTCATCCGAAATAGTAGAAGGGTCCAGATTATCATAAATGTATTTCTTAAATTTATTATTCTCCCTGTCAAAAGAATTCAGTCCTCCTCCCATGGTACCGATCCATAAAATACCATTTTCATCTTCCAGAATGGAAAACACATTGTTACTGGATAACGAGTTTTGGTTTCCTTCGGCCTCTTTGAAATGAATAAATTCCTTTGTGGACGCATCATACCTGTTCAGACCACCTGCCCAGGTGCCGACCCAGAAGTTCCCGTCCATATCCTTTTCAATACCCCAGACAGCGTCGGAACTCAAACTTCCCTTGTCTTGCGGGTCATGATTAAAATAAGTAATACTTTTGTCTCTTCGGTTAAATATTCTTATACCATTTTCAGTTCCTATCCATATATCCTCACCATTTTCAAAAAATGTATTAACGATTATCCTGTTAAGATCAACATCCTTTTCAAAAGCTATTCCCAACTGATTAAAATTTGTAAAAAACTCACTGTATAAATTCATACCGGTGTAAGTGCCGATCCATATATTTCCCCGGGCATCTTCATACAAAGAAAATACAGAGTTATTGCTTAACCTTATGTTGCCTTTTGTATTGATTATCTGTTCATATGACTGTATTCCCTGATAAAATTTCCCAAGGTCGAGCAATACCAGTCCGTTGTTCTCAGTTCCTATCCATAATACGGAATCCGTGCTTTGGAGCAACGAGAGGACCGTCCCGCTTCTTAAGAAATGATCTTCGCTAACATCCAGTCTTCCGTATGATTTGCTGTCAAACCGTGAATAATGAATAAGCCCGTAATCCCTTGTCCCGACCCAGAATGCTCCGGTATAATCCTGAATTATGCAGGTTATGGCATCGCCATCATAAGGCAATGGTTCTCCGAGTATATCAACAAACTTCTTTGTCTCATTATCAAATTCACTTAACCCGTAAGGGCCGTTAAGAATGATCCTGTTGTCTTTGGATACAAATACTTCC
Source organism: Bacteroidales bacterium (assembly GCA_050049665.1). Lineage (GTDB taxonomy): Bacteria > Bacteroidota > Bacteroidia > Bacteroidales > UBA10428 > UBA10428. Next base: position 4,497 of record JASFVU010000196.1, read on the forward strand.
TGATGGCCGTTATTGATATCCGATGAATCAGGATATTGAATATACTTCTTAAAAGTATTTGATTCAGGCAAAAATTGAAAAAACCCCGTATAAGACCCGAAATAAACATTTCCTGCCCCGTCATCCACAATGTCTGAAAAATTATTGTCAGGCCAATCCTGATAATATACAAAACAATCACTGTTGCGATCATAAATGCTTACTCCTCCTGAAGTGATAACCCAAAGATTTTTTTTGCTGTCCTCGAAAATCTCTCTTACATTATTTGACGGGAGGGTTGAATAATCACCGGCTGAACTCTGATACGATTTTAGCTCATTCCCATCATACCGGTAAACGCCCTCATGAGTTCCAATCCACATAAACCCGATATAATCCTGCAGAACGCTTGTTACCCAGGCCTGACTTAATTCACTGTAAACATCCATTTGTTTGATAATACGATCCTTCTCCCTGCCTGCTGATCCCTGAAATATGAAAAAAAAGAAGCAGAAAAAAAACATGAACCACTTCCAGGGATAAACAAAGCCTATCCTTCCTGTAAAACTCTTCAGCAGATCTGTTTCTCTTAAATTGTAACCGTTTAAACACATGGTATCAACACCACTTTGACAGTAATATCCAATCATGTAATTTACTCCAAAATCCATATTTAAGACAAATCTCCGGTCAATAATGCTTATAAACTGACTTGTTTATACTACCATATATAATGAGATTTTCGTCTTAATCAACCATCGCAGTTCAACTGTAGTGTTTAACACAAGTTTATCAAAAAATGGACCAACCGGAATTTCATAACTGCCGGACCCGGCTGTCCGTTCCAATGCAGCATCACAACTTACGGGCAATTCAAACCGATCTATTATTCCTTTGGGAAATTCTGTTCCGCCACTAACAATCAGTACCATTGCAAGTATGATCCAAATATACAGCTTGTATTCTTTCATGAGTGTCTGACTGATCTGTTCGGACTACCAAAATACAGAAATAATTCACGCTAATATAACAATAAATTATTAAATAGTCATTCTGACTATTAGGCTTGGTTGTCCGGTCCGGGAATCAAATGCAACCGGATGAGCATGTAAAGCTATCTATCTATTCTTACACCATTTCTTGCCTTTATAACAGCAAAGTTAAGAGTTTTTGACAGTATATTGATCAGAGCTCATTAACAGGAGATAACTTTGATCTGCATCTGGCATCCCGCGCGTATTTTCTGAAATACCTGACCAGCAGGCAAAAACGAATGGAATTCTGCCCTTCTACTGAGATACCGGCAATATGGGGGAAAATGCTTCTGCTCTTTTTAATCGTCAAAATAATACCGTTTATGACCAGCAAGCTTTGGATGCATTAATGGAAGGAATAAA
>JASFVU010000197.1:0-5871 GCA_050049665.1 Bacteroidales bacterium
TATTTGAGGATTAACCTGTTCAGCGGTGAAATCGGGACTTGTATCAAGGTGGGCGATGAACCCGATAACCGGAACATCCTTCTTAATGTTGGAAGGCAAAGTAGCTGTCAGGTAGCTGTTATCATCGACTTTAACATCCGACATGCCAATTTCTTTCAGCTCGGCAGCAAGTTCTTTGGCAAACGCCAGTTGAGCAGGATTACTCGGGCATTTATCGGTTTTCTCCGTCGATTGTGTATTTATTTTAACATACTTAATGAATCTTTCAACAAGCTTTTCCATTTGGATTATTTTTGATAGATTGTTTTCAAAAATACGAAAATAGTGGATTCCTCTGAAATGTATATTAATTGCATCATTAAAGAGACTGATGAAATTTTTTTCAACCTGGCAACAGAAGAATTTCTGCTAAAAGAAAAACAGGATAATTTCTTTTTGATCTGGCAGTCGGAGCCATGTGTTGTTGTCGGGAAACATCAGAATGCGATGGCAGAGATAAATCATGCCTTTTTAAAAGAACGCAGGATACCTGTTGCCAGAAGACTCACAGGAGGAGGGACCGTTTATCATGATCCCGGGAATGTCAATTTCACTTTCATTATGAACGGAGAAAAAGGCAGGTTAGTGGATTTCAGAAAGTATTTTATGCCTGTGATCGGTTTTCTCCGGTCTAAAAATGTTCCGGCAGAATCCGGAGCAAAAAATGATATTGTCGTGAATGGGCGCAAAATTTCCGGGAATGCCGAACATGTTTATAAAAACAGGGTATTGCATCACGGTACATTGCTGTTTGATTCCGACCTGAACATTTTACAGCGGGCTATTTATACAGTACCCGGAAAGTATATTGATAAGGCAGTTCAATCCAATCAGGCAACAGTGGAAAATATTTCAACATTTCTTGATCCCCGGATATCAGTTAACGAATTTATAAAGGAGTTTTATTCTTTTATGAAAAACTACTTAGAAAATACCAGAGAATACACCTTTACAAAGGAAGAGACCGTGAAGATCATGAAACTGAGGGACGGGAAATACGTTTCCTGGGATTGGATATTTGGCTATTCGCCGGTATTCGAGATCAAAAGGGAAATAGATATAGCAGATCATAAATCGGGATTATACGTGAAAGTGGATCACGGGACCATCAAAGAAATATTCCTAAATCATGAAACCCTGAAAGAAGTTGCTGATAACCTGTCAGCAAAACTTACCGGAATAAGGTACGATTATGAAGTTGTTCATTCGATAATGAAAAACCTGGATTGGCCTGTGCCAGGCTTAAAAGAGATACTTCTAAAAAGCCTGTTCTGAAAATAAATGTTTAATTGTGTAATCGTGAAACTGATGAATCGATTAATTGGTGAACTGATTAAATGAAATGTACGATTAGCTTATCAGGATCTTCATTTCAGTTATTCGATTAATCATCATCAGATATATATACACTATCTCACTTCTCATCTCTCGCCTCTCAGTGCTGGCGTAAGCTTTCGGCGGGGATCTTCAGTTTCATTTCTCAGTACCAAGAGTGACGCGTCACTAATAGATAACGTCTCCGTCGATGAGGTCTCTGTCTTCATATGCTTCTTCTTCGAGAGGCTCAGTTCCGTACACAATGCCTTCGATGTAATAACCGGGATATTCTCCGTAGCCTCCGGTAGTTTGTTTTTTCGTTACAAGAACAACAATCCCTTTCATGGAAGCAGCTTTCTTTTGCAGACGGATTGTTGCATTCTTTTTCGCCGCCTTCGGACTACGCGCACTGGCCGGAGATTTGGCGCTTACCTTTCCTCTTTTATATAGTTCTGCAATCTCTCTTCGGTCTTCTGTAAGCCATACGGCCTCCCAGGAATAATCATCCACCATCTCGAAAACAGGTTTGTTGTACTCTTCAATCCGGCCGTTTTTATAAATAATCTTATGTATTTCTTTGCGCTCCATAGTATATGTATCGGGAGATCCCGGCACAATAAAACTAACGTAATTTTGAGTTACTTTCACAACATCAACGGGAAGTACTTTTCCTTCAATTTTAAAAATGGTATCCATCGCTTCCTGCCCGAAATTTTCGGATATAAAACCAACAGCAAAAGACACCATTATAACGAAAAGAATTTTTGTTTTTGTCATGATCATTTTTTTAATAATTTATAGTAAACAAATCAACTACTGTGCCAAATTTCAATTACAAATTTGATATTGCGATCATATACGTAAAGTTATAAACTTGGTTTATACACACATCAAATATTTTCTCACAATTCCATGAATGGACAAATAACTTAAATAAAAACCGTTTTGTGTGATACATTTGCCTGAAGAAATCAGCCGGCACATTAACTTGCAGGACCCTGATAAATTTTAATTATCAACGAATCCATAGCTATGCAGTATAATTCTCCGTTTCCCTCCCTGAATTTTTATCCGTCAAAACGGATGAAACGGAAGATAGGATTTAAGAACGATCAGGAAGGCATGGCAAAAAGGTACATTTCCGAACGGGAGAACTGGGAGGTTCATCTATCCAATACAAAAAGGTTTATTACAGATTGCCTGGAAGAACACCGGGTGAAAAATGTCTCCATTATGGGAAGCGGCTGGCTGCTGGATGTTCCTGTCAGCTATCTGTCGGATAATCCGGACAAGGTGGTGTTTTATGATATCAGACATCCCGGACAGATCATTCACCGGTACGGGGAGCAGTCCAATTTTCACTTTGTGGAGATTGATCTGACCGGAGGGGTCATTGACTATCTTCTGAGGCTGAAGACAATTACCGGGGAGGACATTATCCGGTTAAATGAGTCGTTGTCCCGGAGCGGTTTTTTTCTTCCGTATAAAACAGATTACCTGGTATCGGTCAATTTGCTTAATCAATTGGATATACTGGTTGCAGATTATCTGGAAAAAACCAATAAAATAACGAAAAAAAAAATGATCACGACCATTCGATCGATCATACAGGAAAACCATTTACGACTTCTGAAAACGTTACCTTCCTGCATGGTGACCGATTATGAAAAGGTTTCTTTAAATGAAAATGGCGTTCCCGTAAAGTGCAAGTCCCTGATCTATTGCAATATTCCGCATGACAAGGTTGTTAAAGAGTGGGAATGGGATTTTGATATGAATAAGAATTACGATCCAGGATACAATACCAGGATGCGCGTAATGGCGGTAAAAATTTAATTGTTATGAACGATGTAAAAAGCTTTTATAAAAATAAGTTGATCCGGCTTGAAGAGGAAGAACAAACACGCAAAAGAAGATTAAAGATACTTGCCTTTACGAGGTTGTTGCTTTTCATAGCAGTCGCCCTGTCGGTATTTATACTGATCCCGCGATCGTTCACTGCAGGGATTGGCATGGCTGTACTTTGTACGATTCTGTTTTTGACCGGTATCAAAGTATACGTTAAACAGAATGAGAAATACAAACAGGTGAAAGCCCTCATTTCTGTCAATAAAGATGAAGTTAAGGCGCTTGATCATGATTATTCCGGATTTGACCCGGGAGTTGAATTTATTGACCAGGAACATCCGTACAGTTACGACATGGATCTTTTCGGTGAGGGTTCTGTTTTTCAGTATCTGAATCGCACAGTGACTGTACGGGGAAGGAAGTACTTATCCCGTTTTCTTTCGGAAGCGGATACGGAGGTGAATGGCATATCTGAAAGGCAGCTTGCTGTCAGGGAACTGAGCGGATCTCCCGATCTTTTGCAGGAGTTCAGGGCCTCGGGGATGCTGTTGTCAGATGAATCGCCGGATATTCAATTGCTCAATAAGTGGATTAAACGACCTTATCCGTTTACATCAGGAAAAGGCATGGCCTTTATGGCGAAGACAATTCCTGCTGCAACAATTCTTTCCATCATAATTGCCGTGTTGTTCCCGGCTCTTAAGATTATTCCGGTTGTTCTGGTTCTTTTTAATTTTATCTTCATCGGCACAAAGGTATCGCAGTCTTCCAAAGAACACGGATTGATAGGCAAACGGCTGAATGCTTTGAAAAAATATGGAACCCTGTTATCGATTGTCGAAAACGGGAATTTTTCTTCAGGCAGGTTAATACAACTGGGCCGTATCCTTGTTTCGGAACCGGAATCTGCCGCCGGTTCCATCCTCCAACTATCAAAGATCGTATCCGCCTTTGACCATCGTCTGAATTTTGTGGCAGCAATTTTTCTCGAGGGACTCTTTCTGTGGGATATTCAGTGCATGATAAGGCTTGAAAGATGGAGAAGGCACAAGGGACAACACTTTGATGAATGGATAGAAAGGCTTGCTGAATTCGATGCCCTGTCGAGCTTAGCTATGTTTGCATTCAATCATCCGGGTTATGCTTATCCCGGGTTTACTGAAAAAGGAATACTGAAAGCCGGTCAGATAGGGCATTTTTTAATTCCTTCGGATCAAAGAGTGTACAATGATTTTGAGATAAACAAAAGAGGTGAATTCATTATTGTTACCGGTGCCAATATGGCCGGGAAAAGCACTTTTCTGAGAACCATTGCAACCAATGTGGTAATGGCAATGGCAGGAGCGCCGGTTTGTGCGGATCGAATGGTTCTCAGGCCTATGCCCGTTTTCAGCAGTATGAGAACAAGTGATTCTCTGAACAAAAATGAGTCTTATTTCTATGCTGAGTTAAAACGGTTAAAGGAAATGCTGAACAGGCTTAAAAAAGGAGAAGATCTTTTTCTGGTGCTCGATGAAATATTGAAAGGTACCAATTCTGCCGATAAACAAAAGGGTTCCCGGACAGTCTTAAAGAGAATGCTTTTTTATGAAGGTACCGGCATTATTGCCACACATGATCTTGAACTGGCAAATCTTGAAAAGGAATATCCCGGGAAAATAAGGAACCTGTGTTTTGAGATCGGGATCGATAAAGCCAGCATTTCTTTTGATTATAAATTAAGAGAGGGTGTGACGACAAAAATGAACGCATCTCTGCTGATGCGTCAGATGGGGATCATAGAAGAATAAGCCGGGAAGTGATTATTCGTGAAACTCGGATTTCAAAAACGCAGTGCATTGATCCCGATAACTATCGGGAGTAAGTTGAACTCCTGTCTGCCGAATAGGCAGGAATCCCGATAGCGCAGCGTATCGGGATAAATGAGTTTAATTGACTTCGTCGAGCTCTCTCGCCTGGGACGTGATCGGTTTTCCAATGCTTACAGCAAATAAAAAATTATTCCTTTTGACACCTTGACAAACCTACCCGTACCGGACGGTACGTTCGGGCGGGTTGTTGCAAGGTAGTTCATTTCCTTTTCCCATAGATGATCAGAATCGCGGCTGCAATAAGCAGCATGCCCAGCACGGTATACCAGCGGGGTTCCTCTCCCGCAATCATCAGCCAGCTTAAAACTGCTCCGAGAAGTGGTATGATGAATTTCCATACGTTGATCTCCGACACCTTTATACCGGGGCGTTTCAATACAATGAACCATAACGAAAATGCCGCAGCCGAAAGAAAACTTAACCAGCCTAAAGAAAGATAATACGGCAGGGGTTTTACCGAAAGCGAAAGTTCTTCAAAAAAAAGTGACAAAACAAAGATCATCAGACCTCCCAGAAAGATCTGGAGCGCATTCAGAAAAACAGGCGAAATTCCGATGTTGTTTTTGGAAACAAGTATGTTTCCGAAGCTGCCCGCTACGTTTCCAAGAACCAGCAATACAACACCCAGTACCAAAGCCCCCTGATTATTCACATTATGATCTTTTGCAAGGGCCAGCAAAACAATGCCGGAAAATCCGATCAGCAAAGCAATAATTTTTCTTGTTGTAAGCGGGTCTTTCCCGGTAATAAAATGAGCCAGGAGGGCAACAAAAAGAGGACCTCCTCCTACAATGAT
>JASFVU010000198.1:0-5865 GCA_050049665.1 Bacteroidales bacterium
GATTCTGTATCCTTAGTTATATTCTGCGGTTTATAAATGATAATATACCGCAATTCATTCAAAATCTCCGATCTTACCTGAATGGTATCAACAGTATAATTTCTTTCCTGTGGATAAATATTCATCGCAGAAAACAAAAAAATCAATATTGCAATTTGTCTCATTTAGCTATCTCTTTCATGATTGCTAGTACAATGGATATCAGTAACCTGTTATGGATTCCAAAGCAGGCTCTCCTCATCTGTATTTATACTTGTGGTTCTCATTTATTTCGAAAATCACCGAACAACAATCTTCCCTGCAAATACGGAATCATTTGTCCTGATCCGGTAATAATATAATCCGGATTGTATATACGTTGTTTCAAATACGATCTTATTGATAAGTCGATTTTCCATTTTGTATATCATTCTTCCGTTCATGTCAAACAATTTAAAACTCCGCAGAATTCCTTCCTTTGTCTCTGCTATTACGTACCCGAATGCAGGATTCGGATAAACTCTGATATTGTTGTCAGTAGATTTATCATCGACTGACGCATGCACATTACAAAAGCACCTGCCACAGTCAGGGTTTCCCAGATAGTAGACCGTATCGTTCTGCTTATAGCACCATAATGATACATCAGTGGTTCCTATAATATAGTCAAGGACAGGATGCAGCGGCCCTTTGATACTGCCAATGTGTTCAATCCACTGGTCGGTTCCAAACAGCGTATTAGTTAATGTAATCTTTCCGTAATATTTCCCGAAGATCAATACAGAATCCACATCGGTTACAATCACATTATCATAAGACAGGTATCCCTCGTTTGATTCGGATTTAACAGTATCATCAATACCCAGGGTAAAATCATACAGGAGTATTTCTTCACCGGGCTGCTGGTCCCATACGAGAAAGACCTTACCCGAATCATCATCACGAATACCTCCTATATATTTAGCATGTCCGGGCTGAAAGACCGTATCAGACTCAAAACCGAATATCTTCTTATAGGTTTTAAGATTGATCACGGTGTCCCCGGAAATACCCAAAACTTCCTCATCTGTTGAAGCGAATGTAGATGCGATATTCCATATGGCATTTGAATCGGCAAACGGAATGTATTCCTGTGCCGATGTCATTTTGAGCAAACATATCAGACAGGTTATTGAAAGAAAACCTTTCGTTCTTCTCATACCGGTCTCTGTTAATATTGATAAAAAGTATCAAAGATCATTTAATCACTTCACACGATTACGTGTCTGAATCCTTATATAACGTTTTTATCATGATAATATACAGCTAAAATTAAATTCTATTTCTAAAATACGGAAATCAAAACTGATTCATATTGAGTTCAAACTCAATTTATTTATTGTTTTAAAGCCACAATAATGACTTTTGCATCCTGCATAACGCCTTAACTACTTTTTCAGTATTTTCACATTGATAAGTTCTCCGTCAATATCCAATCTGAGTATATAAATCCCGCTTTCAATGGCCGAAACATCAATAGAGTTCCCGGCCAAATAACCACTCAGAATTGTTTGTCCGTGGAAATTGACAAGTTCATATTTTAGCAGTTCTTTACCTGTCTGACATTCAATGAACAAATGGTGTTCAGCAGGGTTTGGATACACTTTTATCAACTCCCTGTCTGTTAAATAAGGTATAGGATTTATTGTCAGATCATCAATAAAAGAAGTGCTTACCCAATGTATTTGTGAATATTGCAAGGGGTAACCCGTCAAATAGGTTATGAACAAATACTTTCCGTCCGGACTAAATGAAGGGTAAACATTTCCACCGTAATGTGTTATACCGTCCCCTGCATACCTGAGATCCGACCATGTGCCATCTTCTTTCCTGTAGCTTAAGAACAAACTCGTTGTTCCTTTATAACCGGAAGAACTTTTTTCAAAAAGCAGATATTTTTCATCCGGTGAAATTGTAAAAGACCAGGAACCGTTGCGAAAAATTCTTTCGGGCTTACCGAATGCTCCATCCTCAAATGGACAGGAATAAATATCCAGCGTGTAATTGGATGACAGATATATGCTATAGTAAAGGTTTCCCGAATTTGTGACAAAGGTTTGAATGACTGTTTCATTATCAGTATCTATAACGTGATCAATTCGGATACTATCCTTATCAAGCCAGGCTGTATCATTCCTGCTATAGCTGAATAAATAAATCGTATCCCTGTATACATCAATATAATAAACTTTCATACCATCGGCTGAATAAGAGAACCTGTTCCCATTGGTATATACTTCACGTGGCAGGGTATCTTCCATTACCCAAATGCCATCCTTTTTCCGAATTAAATTTACAGGCATTTGACACAAATTATTCTTCAAGCAATTATGATCTGTCCTTTTTACAAATTGATCCTGAAAAATGGAATACCCTGGCAATTATAACCTCCGGTAAACAACTGGAGTTGATCATAAATGATTCATCAGCATTTCAAACCAACTATCAGATTACTCCCGGAAAGTTAAAGGGCGTCCGGTTCCTGTTCAACGGCCTGGGAGAAGTTGATTATGTCAGATTTTATGATCCGGTGAACGAACTGATATACCATAATGAATTTGACTGATTCTCTCCTATTTCGTTTCAATTCCGTATGCCTGAACAGTACCACCCATATAGGTGGGAATTAAAAGCATCCGTTCATCCTGTATGTATTCAAAAGCAGCTATATTGAACTGCTCACCGGTATCCAGAATTTGATAAATATCTCCTGTCCCGCTTATTTCAAACAAATTCCCTTTCCAGCGTGATACCAGGTAATTCCCGCTTTCAAGCATCTGAATGCCGTCAATAACGCCAGCCCCGATCGAACTAATCGTAGTGATCGCTTTGGTTTTCACATCAACAGCCTGCAGCAGACCATCTTCACAATTACCGACAATTAATTGGCCGGGCGTATAATATATTCCGTTAAGCGTGGATATTTCTTCGGATCGCAACCAACTATCAAATTTTTTGTCCCTGAAAACAAGGATATCCGTCTCATTCTTTTCTGAAGCAGAATTCGTAATATAGAGCGCTCCCTCTTCATCCACCGCTATATCGTTTGGAAAACTCACACCATCGGGAAACGGATATTTATTCAGAATTTCTCCATCGGGTAATGCTGCTTCAACCAGACATTTCCTGTCGAGAATAAACAATTTATCCCGGTACCGGCACATGCCGGCAGGAGCGATCAGGCTGTCGATCCATTTTAAATCAATTATTTCACCCTGCATATTTACTTTTGAGACATACCCTATGAATTGGTTTTTGTAAAATTGATTGTCGAAACAGGAACAATAGATTAATTGATTAGCAGGATCATATACGACCGATTCCGGTTGAAGAGGTTGTTTCTCTGTTTCCCATAATTTTTCAAGTGTTATATTTCCTTCCGAAAGTTTCTCTAACTGGGTTTCACTATGAAAAACAAATCCCCATCCGCCAAAAGTCTCTTTGGAAATTAAAAACAATTCATTGATCCCTTTTCTCAGATCCAGGTAAAGCGTATCGTACAGTGTAACAGTTCCTGTAAATGACCTGTTTCTGCTACGATAAGCGTAATTGCCCGAGTAAATGATCTTTTGATTCAAAAAGATCTTAACAGCATCACTGTACCCAAAAGCAACTTTTATCCTTTTATCGGTGTCTGATTTTATCCATGACCGGGCATAGATCACCTGCGCGTTCCGGTCTGTGACCCCCCGATATCTTGAAATGTTGATCAAACCGTTATACTCAGGCTTAACGTGTTCCCACTGAGCATAAAAGATACTAAAGAAATTCGGATAAGTTTCTGTATTAAACGTATTATCTGAAAATGATCTCGAAATTTCCCAGTTTGTCATATTACCTGATATTGCTGTTTGTCCGGCCTGAGATACAGGCGGGATATCATCGGTAACCGTAAGACTGAAATTTGAGAAATAATTCCTGTCGTGCCATGTGCTCAATCCGACAGATCCTTTTGTTTTACCCAGAGCCAGATTGTATATTTCCAGGGTCGGGTTTATCATATCCCCAAGGTAAAACAGTGCAAAACTGTCTTTCACTGCCAGCTTCAAATGGATCCATTTGTTCGTTGCAGGATCAGCTTTTGATGTATATCCTTTGCCATGATACAATTGCCAGCAGGTCTGACCATTGAAGGAAGGGGCATACTGAATGGCATCATCGTACAAACCTGCCCTGTGCGGCCGCAGGAAAACGGTTTCAAAATTCCCTCCGGATTGTTTTCTGAACGTAATACCCGGATACGACCGTGATCCGTCAAGCCATATATCCGTTTCGATGATGCCATTTGAAAATTCAACATCGTTTAATTCGGCATGGCCTGTTAATACTGTTCGGCCGTCAAATTCCACGATCCCGGCATTTTCATCCAGATTCCAGTACGTTGTATCAAATCCGGAAATTTCACTTTGAGCGGACAGGTTCGTATAATTCAGCAAAAGCCAGCACAGTAAAAAGCTAAAAAACTTAATATTCATCATGAATCTGTTATCTTAATAATCTGTCAGTAATGAGAAAAGATAAAAATGAAAGGTCGGCTTTTTTCCGGAATTTCATCGTTCAGAATCCGTTCATCTTTAATTCAATTGCAGGTTATTCCGCCAGGATCATCCTACTGATCTCTGTTTCACCGGTTTTCAGTTTTATCAGATAGATCCCCTTTTTCAGGTCTGAGATATCGATAATTCCTGAATTCAGTTCTCCCTGTTTCAACAGCAAACCATTCCTACTGATTATCTGATAATCTGTAATCCTGTTTACATCATCTAATTTAATCCGAATATCCCGGTCAGCCGGATTTGGATAAACGCTCACCATATTGTCTGAAATTGTTTTAGCATCGGCAGATGTAACATCACGAACAATCAGGGTAAATATATCTGAAACGCTTGCTCCGGCGTTATCGGTTGCTGTAACTGTTATTGATTCGGTTTCCTCCGTTAGGGGAGTACCAAATAAAGTTGTTGTTTCTTCTTCATAATACAGCCATTCCGGCAATTCGCCCTCAACAGATATAGTAAATGTTTCATTGCCGTCATCGTCGAAAAAAACAGAATCGGGGATGGTATATTCGAACAAAGAATCGATATAAACGGTCTGGTTCGGAATTGGATTCTTCACATAGGGCACATAATTTGTTAATTTCAAGCTATCTATAAAACCTGAACTTACCCAATAAAGATCGACCGTATTTTGAGTTGAGCTGCCCCGTGCAAAAATGAAATACTTTCCGTCAGGGGTCAGATTTCCACAGTCTTCCTGTTCCGGAGTATTTATCTTCGATCCCAGGCCTTTGGGATTTGTATAACTCCCGTCCTCTTTACGATAACTAATGTATAAATCCATTTCATAATCATTACTGTGACGATCCGATTTAAAAATAATATAACTTTCATCTTCGGGAATATAAGGGTCCCATTCAAAATATGAAGAGTTGATTTCGTTCAAATAAACCGGTGAATAACTTCCGTTATCATATACATATTTTACAATATCAGAATGCGAACCATTACGCTGACAAACATAAACTGTCCGGTTATCAAGAATACATGCCCCCCATTCCTGCTCAGCTGAATTAACCGGAGCCGGTAAGATCTCAGGCTCACCCCATATTGCACCGGTTCTTTCACTAACCCAGATATCCGTATTTGTTGTATACTGATCATAAGTTCCGTCCCACGAGGTAAAACATGCCAGATTTCCACTCTCCGAAATTGACAGATCAGATGTATTTGCTGCAAACGATGTGTCCATAACAGGAATACTCCAACCATCCTGGTATTTAGTCACATAAGCCTGAGAACTGGGGACGGTGGTCGTAAAGTAAAACTCTTTATAATCAGAGGAATA
>JASFVU010000200.1:0-5864 GCA_050049665.1 Bacteroidales bacterium
ATTACTTATCATAATGAGGAGAACCTGTTGACCGCGGCATTTGTGATGAAGAATCTGGGATCTCAGTTTACCACTTACTATGAAGGAGCTGACCATGAACCCTTACCTTTTGAGTTGCAACTGGGAATTACAAAAAAGCTGAAACATGCTCCTTTCCGTTTTTCGATCCTGGCCAGGCACCTGGAAACTCCCAACCTGAGATATAAAACGGAGAAGCAAAAGGAAGACGAGGCAGATCCGAACGGGGCCACAGAGGAAAAGAGCGATTTTGCAAAGTTTGGGGACAATTTGATGAGACATCTTGTATTCGGCCTTGAATTCTTACCGGCAAAAAATTTCCATGTCCGTGTTGGTTATAATTACAAACTAAGGCAGGAATTGAAGATCCCTGATAAAACCGGGTTTGTGGGTTTTTCATGGGGTTTTGGACTGAAGATATATAAATTTCATATCAGCTATGGCCGGGCAGGATATCACCTGGCATCCGGGGCCAAATCAAATCTTTTTACAGTGAATGTTAATCTTTCGGAATTTGGCAAAAAATATTGAAATTAGCCCGTCTCACTATTCTCAGATCTCTCAAATCAGACATAAATAGTACCTTTGATCCAAATCAATTTTTTATGAGCGAATTATCGCAGAAAATTATCATTGCCATTGACGGGTATTCATCATGTGGTAAGAGCAGTTTTGCAAAACTTATTGCCGGCGAAGTCGGCTATGTTTATATAGACAGCGGGGCTATGTACAGGGCCATATCGTTATATGCACTGAGCCATAAGCTTATTGAAGGTGAAAAGGTATGTACTGAAAAAATAACGGAATATTTGCCCGGCATAAAAATATCTTTTTCAAAAGATGCTAAGGAAATGGTCACTATGCTGAACGGTGAGAATGTCGAAAAGGAGATTCGAAGCATTGAAGTTTCTTCGGTTGTGAGTGAAATAAGCAGGATCCCTGAAGTAAGAGAAAGGTTGGTGGAACTGCAAAGAGATATGGGTAGGAATAAAGGAGTTGTAATGGATGGCAGAGACATTGGAACGGTTGTATTTCCACAGGCAGAAATGAAGATCTTTATGACAGCGGAGACCGGGATAAGAGCAAAAAGACGTTTTGACGAACTGAAGGCAAAAGGCATTCCCGCCAGTCTGGAAACCATTGAAGCCAATATCATTAGTCGCGATTACAAGGACATGAACAGGGAGCACAGCCCGTTACGCAAAGCTGAAGATGCATTGATACTTGATAACAGTTATATGACGTTCGATGAGCAAATGATCTGGTTCCGGGAGGAATTGGAAAAAAAAGGGTTTCTTAAAAAATAGTGTATGGAAATTATTGTTGATAATGATTCGGGGTTTTGTTTTGGAGTAAAGAGAGCCATTGCCATGGCTGAACAGGAGGTGGACCGGGAAGCAAAACTGTTTTGTCTCGGTGATATTGTGCACAATACCGAAGAGGTAAACCGGTTGAAGAAAAAAGGGATCGAATTCATTACCCACGAGACATATTTTACACTGAAAGATTGTACGGTTTTGATACGGGCACACGGTGAACCACCTGAAACTTACAGGTATGCTGAAAAGAATGACATTCACCTGATCGACGCTACCTGTCCGGTTGTTTTGAAATTGCAGGAAAAAGTTAAAAACGCACAAAAAATCAATCCGAATGCCCAGGTAGTGATATTTGGGCGTAAAGATCATCCGGAAATTGTCGGATTAAGGGGACAGGTAAGAGATGCTGTTATTCTGCAATCTCTGAGGGATGTCATGAACCTGGATTTCACAAAACCGATCTTTTTGTTTTCGCAGACAACCAAAGATACAGGGCACTATAATGAAATAATAGAAAAAATAGAAGCTGAGGTTTTGAAAAAAGAAGGCAACCTGAAAAATTTTGTTGTGTATGATTCTATTTGCGGACAGGTTTCCAACAGAGCTTTAAAAGTTAAGGAATTCAGCAAAACTGTGGATACACTGATTTTTGTCGGGGGTAAGACAAGTTCAAACAGCAGGGTGTTATTTGATATGTGCAGGCAAAGCAATCCGAATTCTTTTTTCGTCACATCCGTGAAGGACCTTGATCATGTGGAGTTAAACCATAACGGAAAGATAGGGGTTTGTGGAGCCACTTCCACTCCTCTGTGGCTTATTGTGGAGATAGGAGATTATCTCAAAAATAAATACATATAGATAAGATGCTGTTTTTTCACGCAATTTTATTAACTTTTATTTTGAATTGACTGATGTTGGTTTTTGCCTGTGCAAATTGGTAGCATCAGGAACGACAGGTGACTTTCAAAATCATATGGATTATATTGATTGCAATTCCTATATGAAATATTCGGATCATAAGAAATTTCCTTCAGGAAATCCTTTGATAAGGATAGTGTTGTGCTTTTTTGCATTGGCATTTCAGTTTACCGGTTTAAATGCAGGGACATCGAATATAAAATTCGGTCAGTTGAAAGTGAAAGACGGATTGTCTCAGAGCTGGGTTACCTGCATTTGTCAGGACAGTTACGGATTTATGTGGTTTGGCACGGGAGGTAACGGGGTCAATAAATACGATGGCTACGAATTTCAGGTATACAAGAACAACCCGAGAAAAGAACACAGTCTGACGAATAATCTGATCAATGCTATTTATGAGGACTCAAAAAGGAATCTGTGGGTAGGGACACAACTGGGATTAAATCTTTACGACAGGGAACAGGATTGTTTCAAGGGGTTCCCGGAACTTCAGTCTGTATATGTCACAGGGTTCTATGAGACAGATCGTAATGTATTGTTCGTGTCGACGATCAACAACATTTATGAAATTAACCTGGATGATCATAGTGTTATCCGTTATTGTGAAGAATTCGGAGGATGCCTTCAGGGGATATTTGCCGATGCGATCGTTGAAGGTGCTCAAGGCAACCTTTGGCAAGGTAGTTCTCAAGGCCTTTACCTCCTGGATACCCTGAACAGGGCATATACCATTTTCAGACATGATGCAGCCAATCCAAACAGCTTAGGCGATGATGTGATCACGAGCATGGCCAAAGATACACAAGGCAGGATCTGGATGGGAACTGAAAGTGGGGGGCTCAGTCTGATGCAACGTTACAACGATGGATCAGGACAACCCGAATTCATCAATTTTATGCATAATCCCTCCGATAAGAACAGTATCTCGGATGGTTCCGTGCTTGCTATGCTGGATGACGGAAAAGGAAATTTATGGATCGGGATCGAAAATGGCGGGCTGGACATATTGGATTTGCACGAACTTGAATCAGGGAATATCCGGTTTATACATTATAAGAATGACATAGATGATGAAACGAGTATTTCTTACAATTCAATTTATTCCCTTTTCCGGGATGATCAGGAAACTATATGGATCGGGACCTATGGAGGAGGGCTGAGTTATTACAACGAGTTGCTTTTTAAATTTGACCATTATACTTACAAAAACAGCCGTTCCGGTAGTATCAGTAATAACATCGTGAATGTTATCTATAAAGGGAGCGATTACTTCTGGATCGGAACAGAGGGAGGATTAAATATTCTGAATTTCCGGTCAAACACTATTGACGATTTTACTCATTATGGAAATACCCGGTTAGGTATCGGGAAAAATGCGGTTTGGGCCATACTGGAAGATAGCAGGCAGAATTTATGGATCGGCACCTGGGCGGGAGGATTATTCGTTTACAATAAAATATCAGGAAAGGTCACCCGCTTTCGGAATGATCCCGATGATCCACAAAGCATCAGCAGCGATAATGTTTTTGGTATTCTCGAAGGGAAAGACGGCTATTTATGGATAGCCACTATGAATGGAGGGTTGGACAGGTATGATTACAAAACCAACACATTTAAGAGCTACCGTGTAGATTTTACAAATCAAAACAGTATTTCCGGTGATTGGGTAAGAACATTACTGGAAGATACTTACGGAGAGTTGTGGATATCTACCTCCAGCGGGATCAGCTTATTTGACCGTAAGGCCGGAGAATTCATCAATTTTACAAATGATCCGGACAATCTGAAAAGCATAAGTTACAGCAGCGCTATTGTTCTGTTCGAAGACAGCAAAAGAAACATTTGGCTTGGCACAGAAGCCGGTCTGAATGCATTTATCCGGGAAGACACTTCCTTTATTCATTACCAGGAGGTTGACGGGTTGCCCGATAACTCTGTTAAAGGAATTTGCGAAGATGACCATGGGAACCTGTGGCTTAGCACTAACAAAGGCATATCAAAATTTGTCGATGGAATTAACAAGCCCGAAAAGCCGGCATTTGTGAATTACAGCATGGATGACGGACTTCTCGGGGATGAATTCAACAGGAGGGCAAGCTATAAAGACGAGAACGGGTTCCTGTATTTTGGAGGGATCAAAGGACTGGACGTATTCCACCCCGACAGTCTGAAGAAAAACACCTATGAGCCCCCGGTAGTATTGACCGATTTTCTGCTTTTCAATAAACCGGTTGCAATAAATGCTAAAGATTCACCACTGAAAAAGCATATTGGTATAACAGATGAGATTGTCCTTTCACATGATCAGTCCGTTATTACATTGAAGTTTGCAGCGCTGAATTATTTGTTTCCCGAAAAAAATTGTTACAAATACCTCCTGAAAGGATTTGATGAACAATGGAACGATGTCGGGACAAAAAGAGAGGCCACCTATACAAATCTGGATCCGGGGAAGTATTATTTTCAGGTCAGGGGATCTAACAGCGACGGCGTTTGGAATGATAAAGGAGTATCTTTAAAAATCACAATTCTTCCTCCCTGGTACAGAACAATTGCTGCAATAATCTTTGAGGTATTGCTTTTTATTGGCCTGTTAATGACAATATATTACATCAGGGTACGCGGACTGAGGATGCAGAAGTTCAGACTTGAGAACCTGGTTAACGTAAGAACACAGGAGATTAAGAATAAGAATCAGATACTTCACAATCAGGCAGCGGAGCTGAATGAAGCCAATGTCATCCTGGAAGAAAAGCAACAACAGATCGAGGAGCAGAATGAAATGTTACTGGATAAAACCAAAAAACTGAATGACACAAACAAATTGCTGGGGAAAAGACAGGAATTCATCAGGAACCAGGCAGAAAAACTGATACAAACAAACGATACCCTGAAGACCCTTAATGCAACCAAGGATAAGTTCTTTTCCATCATTGCACATGACCTTAAGAACCCGTTTAATTCTATCCTGGGATTTTGTGAAATAGTCCTGTTAAAGTATGACTCGATGGAAGAAGAAAAAAAGAAGAAGTTAATTGAGGTTGTTTATGAATCTGCCCAGAATGTCTATGAGCTTCTGGAGAATCTGTTGCAATGGTCCAGGTCCCAGACAGGTAATATCCAGTTTAAACCGGAGTTATTCGTGATCAATGAAGTTATCAAAGTGAATATTTCACTGACAAATAATCTGATCAAAGAGAAGAATTTAAGCATTGAATATAATCCTGAAAAAGACATCGAAGTCTATGCCGATAAGAATATGATCAATACCATTCTCAGGAATCTTATCACCAATGCAGTAAAATTCACCGAAGAGGGAGGGATCGTGATCGAAGTCTCGGAAAAAAGATCAAAGGTGGAGGTATTGGTCAAAGACAGCGGTGTTGGCATTGAGAAAGATAAGCTGGATACCCTTTTTGAAATAGGGATGTCAAAATCAACTCAGGGGACAAGGGGAGAAACAGGGACGGGCCTGGGATTGATCTTATGCAAAGAATTTATCCAGAAGAACGGAGGAGAATTGTTTGTTACAAGTGAAGAGGGTAAAGGGTCAACATTCGGATTTTCACTGCCGGCAAAGAAATAACCGGTCATTTCGGATTTAACAGT
>JASFVU010000199.1:0-5864 GCA_050049665.1 Bacteroidales bacterium
AGCGGTTGATTCTTCCTGCGTCAGATCAGCGATCTCATCCGGTTCATATTCTTCCGCAGAATCAAAAGATTCGTTTGCAACGATCCTGTTGGCAGCATAATCAAAAACCTTCTGTCCTTCTTCAGAAACCACATCAGGAACTTCGGCTGCTTCCCTTTCCCGGACCTGTTCTTCCTGTTGCCCGGTTACAAGTTCAGGCTCAGTTTCTTCACTCACTTCTTTGACAGGTTGCCTGAACACAGGTTCTTCCTCTTCAAAAAAGGGATCGTATTCCGATTCCGGGGGATCCGGTTTCACATTCCCGGGCTGATTTTGCTGTTCCTTTCTTTTTACATAATTACGGTATGCGCTTGCAACAAGACCAACCACCATCACGGCGATGTAGATAAACAACTCCAGGAACCCATTTTTATCTGCAAATTTCATAGTTCGGCAGTATTGTTTCCTTTTTTCCTGAGAACAGGACAGAATATATTTTCTATCCGGATGTTATAATAACTATCTTTGTCAGCTAATGAATAAGACCGTATGAAAAATACAAAATTATCATATTTTTCCTATTTCTGCATACTATTTTTGTCTCTTCCATCGGGATGTGAAAAATACAAGAATCATCCTATCCCTGAGGTATATCTTAATTTTTCGATCAATATTTTATACGATCCCGAATTCATCCGTTTGCAGGCGCAGAACAATTCAATGGTGATTACGAACAATACCTTGGGAATACTCAGCCTGGGGTATAATAATAACGGTATACTGGTGTATAACGCCGGTGGTGAGTTTTATGCGTTCGACAGAACATGCCCTTATGATTATCCGGAAAGTATAATTGTTGAATCGGACGGTACAAGCGGAATTGCGACCTGCCCTGTTTGTGGTTCGGTTTATGTTTTACCAAGCAGGGGCGCTCCGTCACTCGAGGGACCTGCTACTTTTCCACTGAAAGAATACAACGCCTTTTATAATCCGAATACAGGGAACGTTAACGTTTATAACTAAAATGAACTGCCTTGCAGCATCCCGCCCGAACATGCGGGACGGCAGGCAAGGCAGGGTTCGGCTAACAAATTCCGGTTCACATCGTTCCTGGAAGTATAGCTCCCTTTAAATTTTATTTTAATCCTTTTTGATATCAATACCTGTAATGTTCAGGCTTATAAGGTCCTTCTACAGACACGCCAATATAATCGGCCTGTTCTTTGGTGAGTTTTGTCAGCTTAACTCCCAGTTGTCCGAGGTGCAGCCTGGCTACTTCTTCGTCGAGCTTCTTGGATAATCTGTATACATCAACTTTGTAGTTATTTTGCCACAGATCGATCTGTGCAAGCGTCTGGTTTGAGAACGAATTGCTCATGACAAAGGAAGGATGCCCGGTGGCACAGCCAAGGTTAACAAGCCGCCCTTCTGCAAGAAGGAATATGGAATGTCCTTCGGGGAAAATGTATTTATCCACCTGGGGTTTGATGTTAATTTTCCTGATCCCTTTATAAGCATTGAGTTTATCTACCTGTATTTCGTTATCGAAATGACCAATATTACATACGATAGCCTGATCCCTCATTTTTGCCATGTCTTCCACGGTAATGACATCTTTGTTGCCAGTTGTGGTAACAAAAATATTCCCTTCCGGAAGAGCCCCCTCAAGAGTATTCACTTCAAATCCTTCCATGGCAGCCTGCAGGGCACAAATCGGATCGATCTCGGTAACAATTACCCTTGCACCAAAGCCTCTCATGGATTGTGCACATCCTTTACCGACATCTCCATACCCCAGAACAACTACAACTTTTCCGGCTACCATAACATCGGTAGCTCTTTTTATGCCATCTGCCAGTGACTCACGACATCCGTATAAGTTATCGAATTTGGACTTGGTAACCGAATCGTTCACATTAATTGCCGGAAATAACAATTCTCCTTTCTCCATCATCTGATACAAACGGTGAACACCTGTTGTTGTTTCTTCGGAAACCCCTTTCAGCTCTCCGACCGTTTTGTGCCATTTTTCAGGATCTGCCGTCAGTGTGGATCTCAATTGACTGAAAATCACTTCCTCCTCATAATTGCCCGGTTTTTTATCCAGTACCGATGCATCATTTTCCGCTTTATATCCCAGGTGAACAAGAAGAGTTGCATCTCCGCCATCGTCAACAATAAGATTTGGCCCTTTCCCTTCGGGGAAGGTAAGTGCCTGATCGGTACACCACCAATATTCCTCCAGTGACTCCCCTTTCCAGGCAAAAACGGGGATACTTGCTGCAGCAATTGCAGCTGCCGCATGATCCTGCGTTGAGAATATATTGCAGCTTGCCCACCGCACATCGGCCCCCAGTTCGACAAGTGTTTCGATCAAGACGGCTGTCTGGACCGTCATGTGCAGCGATCCTGTTATGCGAGCCCCTTTCAAGGGTTTTTCATCAGCATATTTGGCCCTGATCGCCATTAAGCCGGGCATTTCTCTTTCTGCTATTTCTATCTCTTTTCGTCCGAATTCTGCCAGACCAATATCCTTTACTTTATAAGGCAGAGATTCAACCAATGTTTCTTCTTTCATTGTATATCTGGTTTAAATTGAAATTCTCATATCAACAACTTCCGTTTCAACAACATATTAAGCGCGACAAAGTTTGTTACTTTATTTTTATTAAGCCAATTATATTTCTGTCTTTTTGACAGAGGACAGAATATCTTTTATTAAAATCTTATCTTTTTTAATCTGTGCGGCCAGTTCATCAAGCGTCTTAAACTTTTGTTCTTCCCTGATCCGCTGTATGAAACTAACATGGATCTCTTTATCATACAGGTCACCTGAATAATCAAAGAGATTCACTTCCGGCACCGGGCGATCGCAATCTTCATCGATAGTCGGCCTGCATCCGATATTCATCATCCCTTCATACCTCTTCCCTTCAACCACTGCAAAAACAGCATAAACTCCGTCGCCGGGAATAATTTTGTATGGATCATCAACTAAAATATTCGCTGTCGGGAATCCGATCGTTCTGCCTTTCCTGTTCCCCCCAGTTACCCTGCCGGACAGGAAAAAGTTATATCCCAGGAATTCATTTGCTCTCCGAAGGTCGCCTTCATGTATCAGGTTCCTGATCTTTGTTGAGCTTACTCTCTCATCCCCGATCAGGAATGGTTCAAGTTGCGTTAACCCGAACCGATACTTTTCCGCCAGCAAAGCCAGCTTCTCATAATTCCCCTCCCTGTTCTTTCCAAATTGATGGTTATACCCGACAACAAGGTGTTCAATGTTCAGACCATCCACCAATACATCTTTTACAAATTCATCAAAACCGGTTGAGGCAAATTGCCTGTCGAAGGTCAGCACCACCAGGTTATCAATGCCGGCGAGGTCCAGTAAATTGATCTTTTCCTCCAGGTCGGTAAGCAGTTTAAACGAATTCTTCCCGTCCTGAAGAATTTTTCTCGGATGAGGCCATAACGTAACGATGACAGTTTCTCCGGAGATCTTATCTGCTATGGAACGACACCTGTCTATGACTTCCCTGTGAGCCCTGTGAACTCCGTCGAATATTCCCAGAGTGGTTACCGGCTTCACTAAGCTCAATGCTTTAATATCATGGAAAACCCTCATTCCTGTTAAGTCACTTATTGCTGCGCCCTGTATAAATGGAAAGTGCAAAATTAAAAAAAATGATCATTTTTTATGAATTACCCTGCATCATAATGCCTTGCCGATTTGAAATAAGTTTACCAAAAAATAATTTATATTACTTTTTTTGTAAAATCATACTTATTTTGTATTATTGTATCAATAATATAATTTTTTCATTAACTATGTCCACAGAAAAAAAAACCGGAAAGTACAATGCAATTGTAAAAACAGCTCATGATCTGTTCTGGAAATTCGGCATCCGCAGGGTAACCATAGGAGAAATATGTCAGGAAGCAGGTGCCAGTAAAATGACATTTTACAGGTTTTTTCCAAATAAAAATGAGTTGGCAAAAGAAGTAGTTAAAAATCTTTTTAAAAAAATATCTGATGATTACAGAAAAATAATGGATCAGGATATCTCTTTTGAAGAAAAGGTTAAACAACAACTGATAATGAAGTTCGAAGGGGTAAATCAGTTAAGCCCTGAACTTATTAAAGACATATATGGTAACCCGGAATCAGAAATATACAAGCTATGGAAATCGTTAACAGATGAAATAATGCAAATGGTATACGAAGATTACTCCCAAGCGCAGGAAAAGGGATGGGTACGAAAAGACATGAATCTCAAATTCATTTTTTATATGTCAAACAAAACTGTCGAAATGGCTTCTGATGAGCAGTTGCAAGCTATGTACCCGGATATGCAGTCTTTGATCATGGAGATCGCTAATTATTTTTTTTACGGTATTATGCCCAGAACTCAATCTGATGAATAGATATTACTGCATATTGATTCTTGTCTTTTTACCCCTTACAAATGCCGTCACACAGGATAGTATTCCTCATGTATCCGATTCACTGCTTTTCAGAGGACAAAGTTCAACATGGGCTCACTTTAATGGTTCCAATGAACTTCCTCTATGGGTGGGTGAACGTTACATCCCCGAATTGGATTACTCAATCGATCTTACACAGGGACGATTAATTGACTTCGAATTTTCTGTCAACCTGTTTGCTAATGCAGGCATCCATTTATCAGACAGTGTTTATTCCGAAGCCAAAGTAAAACCCTACCGTGTCTGGGTACGCTATTCAACCGAACAACTCGAAATACGTGCAGGCCTTCAGAAGATAAATTTTGGTTCTGCCTCTATTTTAAGACCTCTCATGTGGTTCGACCAGATCGATCCGCGCGATCCCCTTCAACTCACCGATGGCGTTTGGGGAGTTCTGGGCCGGTATTATTTCCTCAACAATGCCAATATATGGGTATGGGTATTATACGGAAACAAAAACCGGAAAGGATGGGAAACCATAAAAACCAATAAGGATATCCCTGAGTTTGGTGGCCGGTTTCAATTCCCTGTTCCAAAAGGTGAAGCAGGCTTATCCTATCATTACCGGACAGCCGATTCCCGTAATGCCGATACCCTGATAACTGCTTATGCAAAAATTCAGGAAAACAGGCTGGGATTCGATATACGGGTCGACTGGGTTATAGGATGCTGGGCAGAAGCTTCCTGGAGCCGGAAAAGTAAAAATCTGGGAATACTGACAAACCAGGAATTTATCAACCTGGGAATGGATTATACTTTTGGGGTCGGAAACGGAATATACGCTGTTTTCGAGCAATTGCTGGTATCTACAGACGAAAAAGAATGGGCTTTCGAAAATACAACTATTTTTTCGCTACTGTCAGTTTCTTACCCGATCGGCCTTTTCGATAACCTGGGAGCTATTGTGTATTACGATTGGACTAACAATAAAGCATACAACTTCTTTAACTGGCAAAAGCAATTTAATAATCTGACTTTCTATGTAATGGCATACTGGAATCCGGAAGATTATTATATCCCGTCACAGGATACCGGACAGACATTGTTTGCCGGACAAGGCATACAGGTAATGTTGGTTTATAACCATTAAACTATATGAATTCGAAAAAATTTTGTTATGGAGATCATTAAAATTGACAATCTCACCAAACGATTCCCGATAGGGAAAGGTGAGTTTACCGCTTTGAAAAATATCAACCTGAATTTCGGAAAGGGTGAATTCAGCGGGCTGGTAGGTCCGAGCGGTTCTGGAAAAACTACCTTATTAAATATAATCGGATCCCTGGATACTCCTACTGAAGGCTCGGCCGAAGTACTCGACCGGGATATGGGTAATCTTTCTGTCAAAAAAGCAGCCGTGCTGCGAAGACAACACATCGGTTTTATTTTCCAGACTT
>JASFVU010000482.1:0-3275 GCA_050049665.1 Bacteroidales bacterium
GTTGAATCGCTGACACATCTGATATTACCCTTCAGTCTCGGAGCAACAGGATCAAATAAACGTCCTCCCGCTGCAAGCTGCAATTCGGCATCTCTCCAGAATAAATATGCATTATCAGACAGGGACCATTGCTCGAGTTTATAAATCAACCCCTGAAATCTTGTAAAAGAAGGTGGTTCCAGTAAGAGCGGATTATAATCTGTCAAATACACCGTAGGTATAAATACCATGTTATGATCACGGATCTCAAAATCGGAAAACTCATCGGCATTTCCCGTCCGTATTATATTTGTGTACTTGCCATTTAACTTCCTGTGAGAATAAAGGTAAACAGAACCCCCTGGCCCGACAACCACGAATAAATGTTGTTCATATGCAATCCACCGGTACAGATAATAATTTTTCGCTGGCAGTGACCCTTTCGTGCCGCTCATTATCTGAATCCCGTTGTAGTTTACTTCACGATAATCTCCGTTGATATTTTCAACCAGAACCATTTCATGATCGAGCCGGCATTCCAGTTCTGATATTTCCGGACTTTCCAGAACCGTTTGAGGCCATGATTCATACACCTCTCCGTCAGGAGTAATTATTCTTAATACATAAGTTTTACCTGGTTCGGCATAACAGGTATCATTGGAATCGCTCCTGTAAAGACTGAAACCGACGTGATAAAACGGGATTATGTTTCCATCCTCATCCTCAATCTCAACAATTGCATTTTCTTCATAAGGAAAATACGGACGCTCATTAAAAGAGCATGTATAAGATAACTTTACTTCATGTTGCCCTGGCATGGACGTAAATACTCCTTCAACAACAAGAATGGGCTCAGTTTCATCTGTTCCCGGTACTGATACTTCCCGGCAACCTGCCATTACAACAATCAATAATATGACTGGTAAGATGCGTCTCATGGGCTATGTTAAAATCTGATTTAATGAATGAATTACCAGGTATTGGTGCAGCGGTAACAAAAAAAACGTATAAAGCACAGAGATATTATTGTCCACAGGAGAAAAATGATTTCTCACGAAATTGCCCCGGGGACACATTTTTCTAACGTGTATATTGTATACCCGGTAAGGTCCGGATGATATGAAATATGTCTGCATTTCCCGACTGGTTTCCAATTTGGATTGAAAAAGTTCCGTTAAACAGAACAATACCTTTTAGAGATCCTGGTCAGGCAATATACAAAACTTTTAGTAAATACGGTATGAATTCAACTACTGCAAAAATTTGAAATGACTTATTTTTACAATTTTGACTGATTCCTGAATGCTAATGCGTGCTATGATAAAAATCATCGATTGCGATTTTGAAAATCCAAATCATTGCAGAGCAGTGATCGATCTTATGAAAGATTATATGACCGATGAAATGGGAGGGGAATTAGATCCTCATAGCCCTGAAACCGCAAATAAAATGATCGAAGGTTTAAAAAACCACCCGTCAAAGCTCGTGTTGCTTGCCGAGCTTCAGGGTGAATTGATTGGTCTGACAAACAGTTTTATAAATTATGGTACTTTTGCCGCAAAACCTTTTATCAATATTCATGACATAGTGGTTTTGAAAAAATTCCGTAGCGCCGGAGTTGGGAAAAAATTGATGGAAGCAAATATCAAAAGGGCAAAAGAACTGGGTTGCGGTAAAATAACCCTTGAAGTTCGTGAGGATAACATCAAAGCCCGGGGGTTATACAGAAATTTCGGATTTGAAGAGCATGAACCGGTCATGCACTTCTGGACAAAAACCATCGAATCAAAACTATAAAACCGAATATAATGCATCAATTCTTATCTGTCAGCCAGGAACTGAAGTCACTTATAAAAGAATGGGAAAATACTTTTTCATCTCTTCCCGAAGACGTTATCTCGCAACGAAGAAACAAACAAAACAGGACCGTCAGACAAATTATCGGTCATATGGTCGATTCCGCCTCGAACAATACCCACAGGGTAGTGCATCTGCAATATCAGAAGAGCCCTTTTGACTTTCCGAATTATGCAACGCTTGGGAATAACGACCGATGGATCGCTATTCAGAATTACCAGGAAGAAGATTGGAATGATCTCATTCAGTTATGGAAATACTCAAATTTACATTTCACTCATGTTATCGGGCATATTGATCCGAAAAAAATGGCTAATGAGTGGATTGCATCTGCCGACAAGAATCTTTCTCTGCGGGATATGGTTCTGGATTTCCCAAGGCATTTCAAATTACACCTTGAAGAGATACGTGATCTGATCACATAAGATCAGGCAGGAAGCCTGCCACTTCAATTACCTGTATTTTCTGAAACAATACTCATATAGCTTTAAAGATACGGAAAGGACACTGCTCATTTCAAATTATGACATGTCTCCCCATTTATACATTTTACCAATATCCTTTTTTTCTGAGGTTCTGACATCAAAATTGATCATTCGTTGAGAATGCCGTGTCCTCCATACATAACTCCAGAACAGCAAAACGAGACAAGACAAAACAATGTTTATGCCATCCGGGATCGTCTCTTTTTTCTTTTATCCTGAATTTAACTGTTTGCAATAACTGTGCGCATACGTACACCTTCTGTTGTAATACCGTTCGCTTTTTGATCGGCCAGGTTATAAAATAACTTACATATAAACCTGGTTATCAAGTTTTTACATTTTTTGGCACGTTAAATGATTATGATCGTGCAGATAAAAACCAAAATCATGAAAACAATTACTAACATCCTGAACACTGAAAAACACCTGAAAATATTTTTCCTGCTGGCATTATTCGTTTTTCAGGGGGCATTAAAAGCTTCTGATCTTCCATGCGGAACAACAGATGTGGTTAATGATACAAATCAACAGGTTGAGGATTGGATGCTGGATCTCTCTACCTGGGCAAAAAAGGCTGATAAAAATGTTGCCGTTGATACCGGTGAACCAGAGATTGAAATTGAAAACTGGATGATCGATCTGAGTGATGAAGTATGGAAAACGGGTGAAGAAGAAGAATTGAAAATCGAGGAATGGATGTATAATGTGGACCACTGTTACTGGAATGGCTGTGCGGATGAAGAAAAAGAAATGGAAATTGAAAACTGGATGGTGGATATCTCACAATGGGAAAGTAAGTGTGATCTGCTTTCAGCAGCATCTTATTAATGATCAACACATCATATACACCTGTTATTATTCAGGTCAGATACAGACTGTCTTAAAAGTTTACTAACTTTTAAGACAGCCTTTTTATTTTACCCTGTAACCAAGTCCGGTTAAAATGTCTTTTAT
>JASFVU010000201.1:0-5821 GCA_050049665.1 Bacteroidales bacterium
TAACAGGGTAAATAAGTATAATTTAAAAGAAATCTTCGAAGATTACGGAAAGGTTGTATCCGTAAAAATTATTGAGGACAAACAAACAGGAAAAAGTAAAGGTTATGCATTTGTTGAAATGGATAATTTGCATGAAGCAAGAAATGCTATAACCGAATTGAATGGATTCAAATTTCAGACGAAAAACATAATTGTTAACGAAGCAAAAGGCAATGATGTACCTCGTTTAAACAGAAAAAAATATAAGCATTATTAAACAACTAATTTATTAACGAACAAGAACTAACATGAACATTTATGTAGGAAACCTTGGTTTCAAGGTTGATGAAAAAGAACTGGAAGAAATATTTGAGGAATATGGAACCGTTAAATCCACCAAAATTATTACCGATAAATATACGGGGAAAAGTAAGGGTTTCGGATTTATTGCTATGGATGACACCATAGAAGCAAAAGAAGCTATTGATAAACTTAACGGGACTACATTGGACAACAGGGAAATTATCGTCAATGAAGCAAGACCGAAAAAAAATAATTTTTTCAGATAAAAAAATTATGTGTTATGGTAAAAGGTAAAGTTAAATGGTACAATGAAGTGAAAGGATTTGGCTTTATTGAATCAGAGGATGGCGAAGATATTTTCGTCCACCGTTCCGGACTGGAAAGCTCTCATGCAGAACTGGATACCGGACAGGAAGTAGAATTTGATACCCGCTCAGGCGATAAGGGATTGGTGGCAATTAATGTCAGATTGGTGACATGATCCGAATAAGCTATTAAGGTAGGCAGAAACAGGAACTATTTCTTCCTGAGCATACCATGTGGTAAGTAAATGCAATGTTCACCTGACCATTTTGCCTTAAAAAAGCTTTGCCGGATATGAAGAGTGCACTTACTTATCCACATTTTTGCCGGCATAAATCTGTTCCTATTATGAGACAACTGGTTATAACAAAGCGGATTACTAACAGAAACGATAAATCTATAAACCGGTATTTCCAGGAAATCAGCAAATACGATTTACTCCCAGCGGATGAAGAAGTTGAATTAACCATCAAAATAAAAAATGGGGATCTTCATGCCCTTGAAAAATTAGTTACGGCAAACCTGAGATTTGTTGTTTCCGTAGCGAAACAGTATCAGAAAAGAGGAATTTCATTGTCTGATTTAATTAACGAAGGCAATGTGGGATTGGTAAAAGCTGCATACAAATTTGATGAAAAAAGAGGATTTAAATTCATTTCTTACGCTGTCTGGTGGATAAGACAAGCAATGATACAGGCGATTTCCGAACAATCAAGAATCGTGAGATTGCCCCTGAACAAGATAGTTTCCATAAACAAAGTAGCCAAAGTTTTTCCCCGGTTGGAACAAAAATTTCAAAGGGAACCAACCGATGACGAAATTGCTGATGCTTTGGATCTTAACGAAGGTGAAATAAGTACGACACATATGATCAGGAAACACCAGCTATCATTTGACGCACCCTTATTAAATCAGGAAGAAAACGGATTGAATTTATACGATGTTGTACATACGGATAATATCCCTTCTCCCGATGCAGGATTGTTACAGGAATCATTAAAGTATGAAATAAACAATGCTTTATACAAACTCTCAAAAAGAGAAGGTGCTATCATCGAAATGTCATTCGGTTTAAATAACACCCCTGTTTGTACATTGGTCGAAATAGCCAACAAGGAAGGAATTTCAACAGAACGGGTTCGCCAGATCAAACAATCCGGTATTATAAAACTCCGAAAATATCTGGTGGCAAAAAAATCATTTTAACCGGAAAATTAAGCTTGTCCGGCCCCGAGTAACCATTCTTCACCTTTCTCCGGGGTTCCGAAAATCCTCATGTTCCCTCCCCTGTTCATGGCCACTGTCTCGGTAAATCTGTTTATGTATTGCTTCGGCCAGATCACTGCGATCTGAATTCTGCGTCCCACCACTTTGGCAATTTCTTCCCCCAATCCGAACCTGTCCATGGCTGAAATATTTGCATCCTCAACCTCCCGGGCATCTACCATTATTTTGGAAAAGCCGGCATCTTCACATTCAGAAAAGGCTATATGTATGTATGAGATGAATTTACCGTAATTGTACTTACCGGTTATTTTCATGCAGACATAATTCTCCTTTCTTTTTTCGAATGTATAGGTACTATCCATACAACATTCTATATAAAAACGACTAAAAACAGCCCTTTCATCACCTTAAAAAGAATTTATTTTCTAAGGTATGAAAAATACTGCTTCAGCAGGCTATAATCAAATCAGCATTTCAACAAATTGAAGTGCGGTAACCTTTATCGGGTGAAAAAATAAAGATCAGCCCTGATAAGGCATCAAAAGTACCGGAATGATGCCTGCTTTTCGTCAGAAATTCTGAAAGCAGAAAACCATAGAATCTCTCCAAATGTGAAAATACAGGAGCTTTTCAAGATTAAAATAATGATAGTCAACCACCAGGAATTGCCCGTCGAAATAAAAATCATCGCCTTTTGCAACGTTTTCAGTTTCCGTGACTACTTTGTCCAGGGTTGTTGTAATTATTTTTACATTGACAACCGCTTTTTCAATTCCATTGGCTTTGGCAACGGAATCTATTTTTCGGATCATTTGATTAACCGAACATTCCGTTTGTCCATACATTCCTATGGAAAAAACGAAAATAAATACAAAAAATACAGGGAATCTTTTTTCAGTCATGATTTTATTTATTGGTTAATACTGGTTTGACAGAATATTATTCATGGTTAAAAAATCCGCCTCAGTGAGTACATTAACAAACAAGTTAGCATTTCTTCAAAATATCAATGATACCGGGAAACGATCCTGCTGCGGCAGGAATGATCAGCCTTCCCTGTTTATCAGATAAACGAAATAAATAATAAACACAACCATCAATATCAAAGCTTCCCACCTGTCAAGCTTTTTCTTCTGTCCCGTAAACATGGCAATAAAAAGAAACAGTGTTCCTCCTGCAACCATATACAGATCCGTGTTGAATTTCAGATCGTACTCAAGCGGCCTGATGAGTGAACTTACCGACAGGATAAGCAGTATATTAAAAATATTTGAACCAATGATGTTCCCAACGGCTATGTCGTTGTTCCTTTTTACCGCCGCAACCACCGAAGTAGCCAATTCCGGCAGAGATGTCCCGGCCGCCACTATTGTCAGTCCAATGGTTTTTTCACTGATGCCTATAAACTCAGCCAGTTGAACTGCCTTACTGACTACCAACTTCCCTCCTGCCGTGAGCATGATCAACCCAATGACAATAAGGGACCATATTTTCAGGGTTGAAAATGATTTTCGGGTTAACTCCTGCTTCTGATGATTCATTCTTAATTGCCGGTATACATAATAAAGAAACAATCCGAACAGAAAAAGCAATAACAATCCGTCAAAACGCGTGAGTAACTGCAATCCCGGTGAAAAAAAATCATTTACCAGGAAATACAGCAATACGATAACCGCAAAAGACATGGGTATTTCTTTCCGGACTGTGTCTGACTGAACCGCTATCGGGGAAATAAGACCTGCAATACCCAGAATGACAAATAAGTTAAAATTGTTGCTTCCGATAATATTCCCGAATACCATGTCCCGATGATTTTGAAAGGAGGCAAAGGCATTTACGACCAGTTCAGGTGCCGAAGTGCCGAAAGCAACTACCGTGAGACCTATGGCAAGGTCGGAAACACTGTATTTCCCGGCCAGTGACGATGCTCCGTCAACCAGTGAGTTTGCTCCTCCAATCAGCAAAACAAATCCCACGATCATAAGAACGATTTGTGCTATCATAAAGAGACCTTATTTGTAAAGTTTTTAAGGAAAAACCGGATCATAAAATTAATTTCATTTTCTCTGTTTATTGCAATAATTCATATTCAAAAGCCGGTCATAAAATCGACTTCAGGATTTGCTGCGCTTCACTCAGATCTTTCTCATACACTTTCAGATCAATGGAAATATTCGCCGGAGCCATCCATAAGAGCGGTTTTACTGTTCTTACATTCAGATTGTAAGTAAAATAACTTATTCCCGCCTGGTCCAGCATATCCTTTAACAGGTTGAACTTCACATCATAAATGTTATCAAATACCGAAAGTGTTATTAATTTCTCCAATGAATGATATTCTGTAATGAATTACCCCGGGGCAGAGCCCACGAGGTATCAAATGGAATCCTTTGTTTCCGACCCGTAGGGGCGGGGAATTAAACCACAACCTTCTCGTCCGCCAAAGCGTACGCGAAGGAGGATTAACCTTAATAGCAGGGGAAACAGTAAAGCTGATACAGTAGCGCATAATTCGAGGAGAGCATATAACCGCAGTCTTTTTTTTATCCGGTCGGAATGTTTACTCATGATCAGCGCTCCCAGTGCCAATCCACCCATAAATACCGACACAACTATACTTGAGGCATATACCGTATTTCCCAAAGTAAGCTTAAGAAGCCGTACCCAAACTACTTCATCGATCAAAGAACAAACTCCCGAGAAAAAATAGATTAGCATAACAAGGCCTGTAGCGATCTTTACTGATTTTTTATTTTTCATATCCAGCTGATAAGCTTTAATCGGAGCAAAACAAACTATTGCTGTATCATCCTTAAAAAAAGGAAAAACGCCGAAAAATATAAAAATATTTTCATTTACTGCTGTTAAAGAAAGGAATAAATACAATGCCGGATGACTGAAACTTCACGGCTCAGACTGTCCGCCTGGCCGGCCGGTGATGTCAGCCGGCCAGGTAATGAACCGGTTTATTCCTGCCTGAACTGACACTCCGGCCGGCCGGAGTCCGGGTAAATTTTAAATGCATTTGTTAACAAATCGGATTATCGGTTTATGTATTATGTATAAAAAAACGCTAAATTAATATAACCTGAATGGAAATATTACGTAATACATACTTTGTAAAACCAATAAATTAGGGCAAATGTGAAAATAAAGGATGTAAATTCATAAAACTTATCGGAAATATTTAAGCCAACTTTTATTCCAAATAATCATAACAAATCTATTAAATGTATGAAAAGACTGACTTATGTTTTTCTTGCCAGCATGCTATTTTTCTCAACAGAGGTATTTTCTCAGGGTGTTGAGATAAATGCAGGCACGGCATTAAATTATCTGATGAGCAATCAGCAGCACATCCGTGGTAAACCGGGTCTGGCTGCAGGAGCTCGTTACTGTTTCACTCTGAATGACCAGTTCAGGCTTCGGGTTGGATTGGAGTACCTTCAATTGGGAGGAGGACTTATGATCCTTGAAGATGACACAAGATTCGGATTGGATTTTAATGATGTCGCCTTCCCGGTAAAAATGCGTGATGCAAAAGTTACCCTACATACGATCAATTTACCCCTGATTGTGAATTACCGGGTATATTCCAGTGATAATTTTTCATTAAGCATTGGTCTGGGACCTGAGGTCTCTTATTTATTGAATGCTTCTTCAAAGGAGACAGTTACAGGTCCGGTAGGATCAGGGATCTATGCGACGTATAGTCAAACGGTTAACGACACGAGAAATTACGAAAGTTTCAATTATGCTGCCAGCGGAAATCTGCGTCTTGATATTCCGTCGGGACAGAATAATCTCTTTCTGGAATGCCGTTACCGTTATGGTTTTAATCCCGTACGCAAAGGATATAGTTACCTGGATATAGCTGAAGTCCAATCAGATATATATCAGGCATCGTTTATAATATCATTAGGATACACAATTAATTTTAGTACCAGTAACAATGAATAACCAAAATAAAATAAATATCATGAAAAAGAGTATTTTTAAAACAGCAGCT
>JASFVU010000203.1:0-5791 GCA_050049665.1 Bacteroidales bacterium
TAG
This sequence comes from Bacteroidales bacterium, assembly GCA_050049665.1. Lineage (GTDB taxonomy): Bacteria > Bacteroidota > Bacteroidia > Bacteroidales > UBA10428 > UBA10428. Next base: position 4 of record JASFVU010000203.1, read on the forward strand.
AGCCGAATAAAATGCGACAAACAGCATCATAAGTCCAACCACCATAAGATGCGATGAAAAGGAGATACCAAGGATCTCAATTTGTTCCCTGCCAAAGAAGGTCAACTCGGGAAACATAACTCTCAGGATCTTTACCATGGCCAGGTTTACCCAGGCCATAACCACGGCATTCATTCCGATACCGATATAGATAGCCTTAAATCCTCTTAAGAATTTTGCTTCTTTTCCGGAGTATCTTATTTCCACAAATTCGGCATCGGTCAGTATTTCCGCACGTCTCCAGAGCCGGGCAAAAAAGAATACGGTAAGCATACCGCCAAACAGCATGTTCCACCACAACCAGTTGCCGGCAATACCGTTTTGGGCCACCAGTTCTGTTACTGCCAGGGGAGTGTCGGCGGCAAATGTTGTGGCAACCATACTGGTTCCGGCTATATACCACGGAAGTTTTCTTCCGCTTAAAAAGAAATCTCCGGTACTTCTTCCGGCTTTTTTTGACATGTAAATGCTGATGCCCATACTTATAAAGAGGTACAGGACGATGATGATCATATCAACTTGCGAAATATTCATGGGTCAGGGTTCTTTTTGCTATTCAATGAAATTCATATGTATATTGATTCTTTGAAAAACAGGCTGAATCAAATAATCAGCCGGATAATGGTTAAACAGAGTTGGTTCAATCAAGTTTATAAAGTATATCCGGTTCTCCTGTTAACCGTACATTTTTTGTAAGTATTTTTCCGTTTTCAACCGACTTTTGGTCCGGCTGCCGTCCGCCAATGAATAGCCGGATCCTGCCCGGAAGTACTATACGCTGATTATCATCATCGATCACAGAAAGTTGGCCGGGGGTTAAAGTAAATGAGATGGTTTTTTGCTCCCCTGCTTTCAGATGGATCCTTTTAAATCCTTGTAGAGAACGGACCGGGACCGGATAGGGGGAATCAAGGTGTTTTACGTATAACTGGGCCACTTCATCGCCCTCATAACCTCCTGTATTTGTGATGTTAACTTTAATTTTCAGCTTGTCTTTTACAGAGGCGGACTCCGCGACCTGCAGGTCGCTGTACAAAAATTCCGTGTAGCTGAGTCCGTATCCAAAGCCATACAGTGGTTCTTCCCTGAAATACCGGTAAGTCCGTCCTTCCATCGCATAATTTTCAAAAGGAGGCAGTTGGTCAACCGACTTATAAAAAGTTACGGGAAGGCGTCCTGCAGGGTTGTAATCACCAAAAAGCACATCGGCAATAGCTGTACCGCCTTCCTGGCCGGGATACCAGGCTTCCAGAATGGCCGGAATATTTTCATCGGCCCAGTTTACCGAAAGCGCACTGCCATTCAGCAGGACCAGAACAACGGGTTTTCCCAGTGCTTTCAGTTTTTTGAGCATTTCGACCTGGATAGCGGGAAGATCCAGCGAGGTCCGGTCGCCTCCTTTAAATCCTGAAAGTTTGACTTCCATCTCTTCTCCCTCCAGCCGGGGAGACAATCCGCCGACAAACACGACCAGATCCGATTTCTGTGCGATTTCCAGTGCTTTTAATTCTGCATTTTCGGATGGCAGGACCCATTCGAGACTGATGTGTGAATACCATTCTTTCTGATAGTAATCAATTTCTATTGTGTGCCGGCTACCTGCGTCAAAGCGCATATAAATGAGTTCGGTCTTCCAACCGTCGTACCAGGCATCGATCATTAGCCGATCGTCGATAAATAATCTGAATCCGTCATCTCCGCTAAGGGAGATCAGATACCTTCCGGTTACCGGGGCCGTTAAAGTTCCGTGCCAGCGAATGGAATAATTCTCACGGTTCATTCCGGGCATAGGAGAACGGTTAAACCACGAAAAGTTTACCATGGAATCGGTCCTCACCTCAAAAGGAGTTCCTTCAAGCTCCCTGTTATTGAAATATTCCCCTGTTATACCTGCTTTTCCTTCGGAACTCAGATATTTCCATCCGATCGCTTTTTTTTCCAGGTAGTTCTCATGGTAATCGCATCCCTTGGCATAGAAGACATGGACATCTGCCGGCACCTTGCGCCGGATGCCTTCGGCCGGTGTTACATATGCCGATGGAATTCCGTTATAATTACCGTACATTACTTCAGGATTATCGGCATTGGGTCCGATTACCGCAATTGTTTTAAATTTTTCCGTTAATGGCAGGGTATTGTTCTCATTTTTCAAAAGGACAATGGCTTCTCTGGCAGCATCGGCGGAAAGTCTGCGGTGTGCCTGGCAATCATTCGTTTCAGCAGGGATGTTGTTGAACGGGACCATTTCGGGCGGGTCGAACATGCCTAATTTATAACGTGCGGTAAACAGTCTCGTCAAGGCAATATCAATATCATCTTCCGTCAGATAACCACTGTCAACGGCAGTTTTCAACTGATGATATGCCCTTCCGCAATTCAGGTCGCATCCTGCTTTTATTGCAATGGCAGCTGCCCCGGCTTCCGATTTTGCCAGTTTATGGTTGGCAAAAATGTCATACACAGCACCGCAGTCCGAAACGACATATCCGTCGAATCCCCACTTTTCCCGGAGAATATCGGTTAATAAGTATTCACTTCCTGTACAGGGTTCTCCCCTGAACCGGTTGTAGGCGCTCATGACCGATCGGGCATTGCCTTCCTTTACACAGGCTTCAAATGCAGGCAGATAAGTGTCAATAAAGTCACGCTGGCTGATATCCACATCCATTTCATGACGCAAAGGTTCGGGGCCGCTATGAACAACATAGTGTTTGGGAGTGGCAATCGTTTTAAAATAGTCAGGATCATTTCCCTGCAGACCTCTGACAAAAGCAACACCCATACGGGACGTAAGATACGGATCTTCTCCATAAGTTTCCTGTCCGCGGCCCCATCGCGGATCACGAAAAATATTGATGTTCGGCGACCAGACAGTTAGGCCTTTGTACCTGTCCCGTTCGTTTTTTCTGATATAGCCGTTGTATTTTGCCCTGAATTCATCTGCAATGACCGTAGCAACCTTATGCATCAGTGAATCATTGAATGTGGAAGCAAGTCCTATAGCCTGTGGAAATACCGTGGCGGTCCCTGACCGGGCTACTCCGTGTAATCCTTCATTCCACCAGTTGTATGCCGGAATTCCAAGTCTGGGAATGGAATCGGAATGATCGGTCATCTGGGTAATTTTCTCTTCAAGAGTCATTCTCGAGATCAGATCCCCGACTCGCTTTTCAACGGGTAATTCTGGATTCCTGTATGGCTCAACCGATGAACAGGAAATGATCATGAATAAAAACAGCGGGATCAGAAAATGATTCAAAAGGGATTGTGATCGTTTCATACTGGATAGTTTATATTTATAAATGAGCGAAATGAAGTAACACAATATTGATTAATTTTTATCATTTGATCGTTGAAAGACATTGTATCCTGTTATTTTCCTTGTCCAAAGGGTTAAAATTGTCATGTAATGAAGAAGTATCTGAATTCATGGAGTACGCACTAACTTGCTTTGGCACAGATCAATTTGCGAATTTATGAACAGGGCAAGTTAGATACAATTATAATTAAGGATAGTATTTTACGGATATTCTTTTTTTAAATAGTCTCTCAATAAAACAGAAGGAATTTTTTGCCGGTATCCCGGCGGATTTTATTTTTTATTATGTAACACCTGAATTTCAACCGGATTATTGAGCAATTTCGTTTGTTGATCCAGGTAGTTAAGAAAATCCTCTTTTGTTTTTATTCCGTCAGGTTCTTTTTCCCAGGCAGCCAGGAAATAGTATTCAAGATCACCTTCCCCGGGATTGAATATCACAACATGGCTGTATTCATCTTCAGCTAACCGGGCAAATTCCTTTGTCCTGTAAATGATGGCCATACCAAGCATGTCATCGGCCAGACTTTGGTTTCCCCATGTAGCCATGTAATTCCAGCCGGAGTCATTTTTGCTGTTGAAAAACTCCGTATTTTCTGATTTTACTATGCCCGTGCAAAGATGATCAGGCTCTCCCGTATATCTGATACTGTATTTTGTTGCCCTTGAGCCTGCTTTAATGGAGAGGGAGGTATACAAATCGATGGAAGTGTTATTGATCTTCCAACCGTAATAATCAATCAATACCTCAGAAAATAAAGCACCACTTTCGCCAATCGTACACAAGACACTGTCGGTTTCGGCAACCCTGTTCGCTTTTATTCCGTCCCAATATCCTAACGAACCGATTCCAAGGGAGTTGCCTACTTTCAGAATATCCATTCCCCAGTCAGCCATTTCATGGTAAGATTCATAGCCATCCTGTCCAACAAAAGGCAAAACAATGGTATCGACTTTTTTTCCATAGATATCTATCGCGTTTCGCCAGTCAAGATAGAGCCTGTATCCTATTTTATCCGACTCCCATCCGGGGCCTTCATATTTTATAAAATATGAATGATCTGTGCATTCGTCCGGTACCCGAAGGGAACGAAAACTTTTGAATTCACTTCCTCCTACATATTCATTGTTTTCGAAATGCCCGCCGGTTTTATACCATAATTCTGCAAGAGTTTGATTTTCAGATGATACAGAGTCGGAGTCCGTTTTTTTTCTGAGCAGAATGTCCAAACTGCTTTCGGCCTTCAGATCTATCCGGATTGAAAGCCTCCTGCCGGCATGAAAAGAATTGGGATCAATGACCTGAATTGGTAACACATTATTATTACCTGTTCTTCCGACAATCATATTGTTTTTTATCCAGTTCGTTTCAGGCTGGTCATTCAGATCAACTATCAGAGAGTGGTGGGATAAATCAAAATTATTTTGGTTGAAAACCACGATATCAATCCCGTTTTCTGTTGAGCTTTGATTGCATGAAATTAAAAATGCAGGGAAAAAGATAACAACCAGGGTGAATTGCTTTTTCCGGTACTTCGTTGATGTATGGTCCATAAGATCATATTTTTTGTAAATTTTCGTAAATAATTATGGTGCTATTGTTCAACTGAAATTTGTTGTAAGTTAAGAATAATCACGACAAGTTCAATTTTAAGTTTTATTCGTGAGACTCAGATTTCAATTTGGGTCATGTGAATGAACTCCTTGCCGGAGAAAGGTTAAAAATGCATACTATTTCCGCGCTATATGTTAAGAAAATTTAATTTTTATAAATATTTCTTATATATTTAAGGCAAATTATTAACCTAACATAACCCAATTAATTATTATGAAAAAGTTCTTTACAACTACACGTTGGAAGAGATTTTCCGGACTAAGAATTTTAGCTCTTATTTTGGGAATATGCTCTTTCCTACAGGTCCAGAGTCTTGCAGCAAATGATCTGCAGGAAGATGAAAAAACGATCACAGGAGTTGTGACTGATGCAGCTACTGGGGAGCCTCTGCCGGGAGTATCGATTCTTGTTAAGGGCACATCGTCCGGCTCGATCACTGATGTTGACGGGAAGTACACATTAAATGCAGCTAGTAGTGATATATTGGTATTCAGCTATGTTGGATTTCTCAGCGAAGAAATTGCTGTGGGATCGCAAACCGAAATAAGTATTTCCCTTACTCCTGATATAATCGGTTTGGATGAGATTGTTGTTATCGGGTATGGTGTTCAGAAGAAAAAGCTTACAACGGGTGCAAATGTCAATGTAAGCGGAGAGGATATCGCAGCCCTGAATGCATCCACCAGCATGAATGCATTAAAAGGTCTCACACCCGGGGTCAGCATTATTCAGAAAACCGGTGTTCCGGGCTCGGAAAATAAGATATATATCCGTGGTGTCGGTACCATTGGCTCCTATGAGCCTCTTTATATCGT
>JASFVU010000204.1:0-5781 GCA_050049665.1 Bacteroidales bacterium
ACCATTTGTATCATACATTTCTTCATATTCGACTTTACATGAAACTACTATTAATAGTAATAGAAAATATTTAAGTTTATTCATATTCTATTGATTATACTCTTCAAATTCCTCTTTTGAACTTTTAACTACAGTACCATCTTTTAAGGTTTTTTCATAATATGTATCTTTTGTAGTCACTCTTTTAGAATAAAATGATCCCTCTGCATCAAATCCTGTTCCCTCACCATATACAAATCGTTCTTTTTCTTCTTGATAAGTTTCATAAGTAGTTTCCTTCAGTTCTGTAGGTTTAGATTCATTTTCAGGATTTAAATAAGTTTCCCTATTCTCCTCTAAAATTCTCTTCTTTACAGCATCTTTGTCCGTATAAATTTTCCAATCATTCTTACTTTTAGTTGTAGTAAGAACCAGAGACATGATCTCCATGAAAGCTTTGTAATCAAAATTTCCCCAGACATCTTCTGGAGCAGCCTTTTTACCAAGAGTCCAACCATCTAGTGATCCCATGCCCCAAATATGAATACCTCTTGGGCGAAATAATCGCTTCGCTATATGTATAGGGTCATAATATGAACCTTCTTCAATCTCAGTAGTTTTCCATGTGTCATCAGAACTCTGCACATGCATCATTACTGATCGTTTCAATTGTTTATCATCAATAACCTTCGCAACTAGCTCATAACCTTTCCAGTCATTAACCTTTGCATAATAATAGTGAATTGCTTCTAAACCATCCAAATCAATAGCCCAGATAGGCGTATTGCTTGCAAATTGATATGGTGTCAACTCAGGATATTTTTTCATAAGCGGGTCAACACTCAAAAACTTCGCCAGTCTTGCATCATAAATTCTGAACCCGTAGTCATATATTGTCCCTGTTGAGCCATTCCACTCGTCATCTTTTTCCTTGCTGTTGAACCCGAACCTGTAGGCTTCCGGGTTGTAACCCCAGCCGGGCATTTGCATGCCGAACGGGTAGTAATTGGATGCGGCAAGCACGACAGGCCGGTAGAAGTCGATGATGCTGTCGGGCGTTTCACTGGTTTTTGTGCCATCCACGGCATAAGTGCCGTCGTCAACCGGCCGTTTTTTGTCGGTAATGACATTGATGACATTTCCCAGGTGGTTGGAGAGCTCATAGTGCCTGAATCCGACCTGCCTGTAATATAGGTCACCGGCCTGCATGTCGGTTAAGTCACTGATATAAGTTTCCTGTATACCCAGCCTGTTGCTTCCGTATATGTAGCTTTCGACCGTCAGATCGGGATATTCGGGATGGGTCATATTGAATTGAAGTAATTTCAGATAACTTATTAAGTAATAAATTAATAAGAAGCAAATTTACTTGAAAATAAACACTTTTTAAAAGGGGAGGTGTAGAAATTACTATTTATCTAAACTTTCTTTTCCGTTCACGACTCATCATGACCCTCGCACCGGCAATGATCATTTGTTTTTGCATAGGCAGGGACCCCATATATTATGATGTCAGACATATCCGGATGGATCAGACTTACCGGAACATCGGTAAAGAATAGCCAATTCGGGTATATTCATAACTTTACATGAATGATCGGTAAAATGAATGATATTAAAAGATCGGTTGTTTTAATTATGGTTTTTTTGTCAGTATTGGATCTGCCGGCACAGGAAACTTCTGACGGGCCATTTATGCAGGCATATGTTGTAGTTTCCGACACTTCCCTGAGTTATTCCCTGCTCAGAAACAAACTATTTGAATTAAGCGAACAGATGGGAATCGAAATCGATACAATGGACAGGGGCTTTGATACAAGGAAGAATCTCATATGTCTGCCTGAAGACTTTCCGGATGATATCTATGCCGGTGAATATTACCCGAGGCGCTATCCTTCGGAAACGCTGAGTCTTGAGTATTTAGCTTATTATGATAAAAGATCGGCAGAAAAGAAGATCGCTTTGGTTACGGTTATTACCGGCGACAAAGAGAAAGCAGAAGAGAACCTGGAAAAGATCAGAGAATATTCACCAGGAGCATTTATGCTGCAAACAAAGATCTATTTGGGATGTATGCACTGACGGGAATAATTTTATCCGGAGGAAATACACAAATGTTTCCCTGCCTGTTCAAAACTTCTTCTTTTGACACAGAAGCCGGCTGGCAATTTTCAATCTTTGCCCTTGACGGAACATGGGAATCCATATACGGCTTTTTTACTCAAATAGGCGGAGCGACGACCAAATAGCCGTCCCCGGTTAGTAAATAAAAAAGAACTGCCACCGGTACATCCGAAAAATAACCGGGTTAGATACGTTTATTTAAAAACCGGAGAGAAAGAGAAAAGTTTGTATATTTAAGTTCAAAACCTTCTCTGACTACCTGAACGCCTGCCGGGCTCGTTCAGCCATTTATACGAGTGGATCTGAACGGCAGGACAGATGATCATGACCTGCAAAAGGACCTTATATATACAAAACTGAATTTTAAAGACGCACATCATGAAGAAATTAATCTTTTCCTTTATTTTTCTTTTCCCGTTTCTTTTTATTTACGGGCAAGGTCAATGGCAAAACTACACCGTTGATGACGGACTGGCATCTGATCAGTTCTCAAAATATTTAATTAGGAATTCAGGGGAGATATGGTTACTTTCTGATAATGGTGTGAGTGTTTTCAATGGCGAAAGCTGGATGAATTTTGATCAAATCACTGATGCTGTATCCGGCAAAATAATGCCCCTTGAAGACATTGTATTTATGAAAGAAGATTCTGCCCGCCATGTCTGGCTGGGATCGAAACTCGGCTTGTTTGAATTTGACGGAGATGTATGGAAATTCCATAAAGAAAGATGGAATAAGAAATTTGGCTACCAGGGCTTTTCTTTTAAATTTTATAAGATGGATGCTCAGGGTTACATCTGGGCATTTTTGCAGAAAACCGAGCTCTTTCCAACGGATTTCAGCAAAAAATGGACTATTGGAGCAATACACAGGTTCAACGGATCGGAATGGGAAAATTATGCTGATGTGGCTGGAGGCAGAAATGCAATGGACGCATTCGATACTCCCAAATATTTTAAAAGTGTTGTGTCAGATGCCAGAGGAAATTTTTGGGTCTTTACCGAAGGGGACGGTTTTAAACGTTGGGATGGAGAATCATGGGAGATCAGGACTGGATTTAAAGAAAATGATGTACTATGGTTTGCTGAAGATCAGAAAGGAAATATGTGGATAGGTACTGAATACGGCCTGTTGTGTTACACAGATAACCAGTGGAAAAAATACAATAAAAAGAACGGGTTAAGTGCGAACTCTGTTTATTTTTTATGGTTTGATAAAAGGAACACGTTATGGGCATTCACAAGATCAAGCCAGCATATATTTAAGGGACTTAACAGGTTCATGGATAATGAATGGAGTTGTTATACTGCAAATGACGGGGTCCAGTTACCTGTTTATTCAATTAATGATCCCGAAGACGGGAATATCTGGCTTTGCGGACAGGACAGGATCACGGCGTTTAATGGTGAACATTGGAAAACATACACCGAAAAAGACGGGTTATTGGCTGGTAAGTACAAGTGGGTCATTGCAGATAAAGATCATAATATATGGGCAGGTAATAATAGAATTCTGGTAAGGTTGGAATCCGATAAATGGATCCCGTCGTTTAAAGAGGAAAGCAGTGAGGAAGACTGGAGATTCAGTATAACCCATAAGGATGGCAGAGGCAATATCTGGTTAGGTACGCACAATAAGGGATTATATAAACTCGAAGGACCGGAATGGATTAATTACAATGATCAGAACGGATTAAACAGCAATCGGATCAAAGATGTTTTTGAGGATAACGAAGGGAACTTATGGTTTATTACCGATAAGGGTTTATCTGTATATAGTCAGCCCGAAAACGAGAAACAATAGAAATTCCACTGATATTAGCTTAGCCTTTCATATTCAGGTGGCAATAGTCAGAACCCGAAACATAGCGAAAAACGATTATTGTATTGTCTGACTTTTTGAATCACTGATATAGGGTTGTCACCCGGGCATATTATATTTGATCCTGTATTCTGAAAAATGATTTGCGAAATTCTGAGAAGAAGAATGTTGTACAGAGAAAATGAGAATTGACGTGAAGCCTGCAAAGAAACCATATTTAAAGACTTTATAGTGTTTTTACCATTTTGTTTATCATCATCATAAATGCACTTAATGGTTCGGAAATATGCTTTTCTTTTGACCAGATCATGATCAGTTTTGCATTGAGATCCGTTACGGAACAATTAAGTGCTTTTATCAATCCTTTTTTTATCTCATCCTGAATGATCATATCAGGGAGAAATGCTATTCCGCTGTTCAGGATCAATAGCTGTTTGACAGCTTCCAGGCTATTGATCTCAATGATCTTTTGAGGTTTAATATTAGCCTGGACAAGCATTTTCTGGATAATTTTTTTGTAATTGCATTCCGACTTGGCGAATATCAGGGTTTTATTGTTCAGTTCTTTTATTGTAAGTTTCTTCTTTTGATGCAATTCATTTTGCGGGTGTGCAGCAAGGGTCAGTTTAATTTCAGCTAATTTCCTGGTATGTAAATTCTTGTCTTCAAAATGATCTGTGATCAGGAAAGCGAGATCTATTGTTCCCGAGTTAAAAATATCAACCAGATTGAAACTGGTACACCAGTCAATATCAAATCCTATCTTCGGGAAGATCAATTGAAATTCCTTTATCAACATTGGCAGAATATAAGTGCTTACGGTCTGAGGCGTTTTTATTGTCAGGTTTCCGTATTTGTCATCCAGGTTTCCCAGTGCACTGCGTATTTCTTTTTCGATGTTTATCAGACGCTGGGCATAACTCAGCAATTTTACACCGGCAGGAGTAAGGCTGATCTTCTTTCCTGATCTGAGAAATAATTCGTTCCCAAGACTGTTTTCCAGTGAACGTATCTGAGCAGAAACGGTTGATTGTGCCAGATGCAACACATCAGCAGCTCTGTTAAAACTTAGCAAACTTGCAACTACCTGGAATGTTTTCAGTTCTCGGAATTCCATAATTGTTTATCGAAAATACCGATATCAAGCATCTAAAAAAATCGCTTTTATTTTAAATTTCGATCAAATAGTTTTGCAAATATAAACATATTTCAGACGAATATTCAAAAAACGAAGACGCAATTAAGGAACTTGATTGGTCTTCAATATACATGATAAATAAATATTTAAAAAGGAGGTAATTATGTTTTTACGAGAAGAAATTGACGAATTGTACAACCGTTTTTCTGATAAGGTATATGAAGAAAATGCCTTATCTGAAAAGACAAAAGAATTGATCGCTATTGCATGTTCAGTCATGGCAGATTGTGTGCCGTGCCTTAGCTGGCATTATCAAAAGGCGGTAGAAGCCAGACTTTCAAAAGAAGAAATAAGTGAAGCACTGGCAATTGCCATGTCTGTCTGTTCCGGAAGCAAGAGAGCGAAGTATTCCGAATTAATTGATGAACTGGAAAAGAAAAGATAATAAACGGAATAACAAATTATTAATTAAAAAATACCTGACAATGAAAAAGATTTTTTTATGTTTATCAGTATTGCTCATAGTCGCTGTTTATACGAGTGCTCAGACCATGTTAAAAGAGAATATTACCTGTAAACAGGCCGAGACACTGATTCAGGAACATCGCCCGGATACGGATTTTGTCATATTGGATGTCAGAACGCCGGAAGAATTCAGGAACGGACATCTTGAGAAAGCAGTGATCATTGATTTCAAATCAGCTGATTTTAAGGAAGAG
>JASFVU010000205.1:0-5749 GCA_050049665.1 Bacteroidales bacterium
TCACAATAATCGGACAGAAGCCCGGGTTTATATTCTTCTTTGATTCCTCCCAGAAAGACCAGCGAAAAATTCTTTCTGCTGTATACACGTGCCAGATCTATATCCTCTTCTGTATACGCACAGATGGTTTTATAAACGGTTGAGGCATAGTTATCTTCCTGTTTCCTGCATGAGGGAATATCATGCATCCCCGAGATAATCAAACGGACTTTTCTGTTCTCTTTTTCAGCACAAACGGCTATTTCCCGTGCCAGTTTTACGGCTCCCGTAATATTTTTGTGTTTGGCAAGTTGAGATAAAGCAAGAAGTTTGATTTCATCCTTTGGTCCAAGGACATCTGTAAGAGTTTTGTTTTCCCAGGATGTTCCATGCCAGTGACTGTCACTTGAAAGTAGGTCTTTAATGTTTTCAGGCAGAGCTCTTTTTCGTTGTGGATATATTCCGGATGGTATTACACGTAGTCTTTTCGCTTTGTAGGCAATTTTTCTCTTTTCAAGTATATCTCTCAGGTTCCTGTCCCTGCCGGGCCCGTTGGAAACAATAAAAACATTATCTCTTTTCAAATCAGGCAGGTGTTCTGCCAGCTCTTTTTCATAGCGATGGAAACTGGGGTCATGGTTCCATGCAATCAGCCGGGTTTCGGTCTGTTGGGATAATTTGTGCATACTGAGTGTCAGTATTCTGTTTAAACCGGCAAAAGGATTATGGAATATTAATGCCCGCAAATCCGCATTCAGAACAGTGCTTAATTTATCGGCATCCGATTGTCCTCTACCGGGATAGCCTGCAGCAAGAGCGGGGATAATGTAAAGGTTGTCAATGGGCAGGTATGGGAAAGTTCCGGTTAAAATTATCACTGATTTACTACCATAAATATCATTAAAGAAGCAGGAAAGATTATTAATGACACTGTTAACCCCGGCACAGGTTTCTCCCATGAAATGGTAATGGATCTGGGCTATTTTTGCCTTAACTCCCTGATTATTGAGAGCTTCCTGCAGATTGCATCCAAGCAGATCACGTGTAGAAGAATATACATGAAAATCATCTATATGCTGTTTGTTCATAAATTGTTTTCTTTGAACGGATTAAAAAATGTTTGAACTATCAACAATAAAAACTTTTTCAGAGTTAGATTAAAGATATAAGCAATAGTTTTTTCCATGTAACTTGATTTTTAGATTTATAATAGAAGATCTAGTAGATTAATATTTCAATAACTATTGATAAGGCTGATATGTAAAATACGTAGAAATTGTCTATCTTATTGTTCTTTATTCATTTTCTGTTACTGATAAGGAATTGAAGCAAAGGCATTCTATGGATAATATTGTTATGTTAAATAGAGCAAAATTGCTGATTGATGCTTACTTTTTAATCTAATCAAAATGAATAAACATCCATTGCAACTGTCTGCTGCGGATATTGAAAAATTAATAAATAAAACAATTAAAATTGACGTTGGCCCTATCAATTCAGAACAGGTTACAAATACATATGAAGGTAAAATAATTGATTTTTCATTAACAGTAGGAAATGAGCCGATGTTGCCGGCATATATAAAATTCCATACATTAGCAGGTGAGATTCTTGAAATAAATATTACTGAGGTAAAGTTTATTTATTATCCATAGTTAGTCTAAATTGCGCGCAAGCCCGAAGAAATAGCGGGCCAGAGCCAGCGGGAACCTGGCGTAGCCAGCTCACGAATACCTTAAAAAACAAAACACAGGATGAGTAATGGGCAATGGTTAGAAAAAACCACAAGGTGCCCTGCATTCTCGTTGTGTGATTTTGCTTAGTATTGACAAGAGCGGAGAGAAGCATAATTTTTTCTTGAACTTTTGTTTCTTTTGGTTCAAGCCAAAAGAAATGCCTCCCGGCATGAGGGAATAAAAGAAGTTAAATACTCCATTATAATATTATTATGTTAAATAGAAATAAGGTTTACCCTAAACGGTAGGGGAAACCCGTATTGCAAGCAAGTGTATAGCAAACTGACGAAGGAATTTGCGTATACTCTTGCGTTGAGATGTAAATAATTCATTTATAAACACTTAAGCCTATTGGAAGTTAAACTGTGCGGTGGACATTATAGTCTTATAGCTGTGCGGCCGGCGTTGAGGCTGGCTAAGCGCTGAACAAATTGCTTTTGTATATTTCCTTACAAAAGGAATTTTTCAAGCTTTGGCGACGGCCGTGCGGCTACTTAATCCCGAAAAAGTCGGGACAAGTTATAGTGCTAACGACGTAGCGCAGCGAAGCCCTCGCGAACACCTTTAAAATTAAACACAAAGTGAGCAATTATGGGACAAATGGAAACCGCTGTGCTCATTTAACGCAAATATTGACACTATGATCAATTAACAGAGAAAGTTTCTCCTGGAACCGGAAAGGGATATTTAATATAATATTTATTATAGTTGAAAAATGGAGAGCAAATATTATATTCAAAATGTATGAAGCTACAATGGGTTATGAGGAGCTGAGAATTTATTTTAACATAAAATCATTACCGTACTCAGACTGAAGTCTTAGTACTGATTCTATGTTAACCAGCAAGCTGGCCATAAATTCTCTCGGAAACGAAAAGCATATCATTTGTCCTATAATGTAAGTGCATTATGTTAAGATTGCTTAGGTTATAATAAATGATAAGATTCATTTTTGAAGTCTTTCTCATTAAAAACGTTATTCTGAAAGGGGAATGGCTGCCTGATAAAAAAATGAAGCAAGCACTCTTTTAGCGTAAGCATGGAGCTAAATGTGTGCGACCACAGAATACAAATGATCTCAGTTACATAAATTATTTATTATCTTTAACTTTAAATACATTGCTATGAGTCAAGATATTAATGATAAAATAGTTAATTACCTTAAACGTTTCAATCCAAGACGAATAGGGATATTTGGGTCGTATGCCAGAAATGAAGACACACCTCAAAGCGATATTGATCTGTTGGTCGATTTTCCTGAACAGGTTACATTATTTGATTTGGGAGGTATGAAAGTTGAATTGTCTGAAATGCTAAACAGACCAATAGATATTGTGACCGAAAGAGGGATAAATACACGTATCAAGGAACACATCTACAGAGATCTTAAAATAATATTTGGTTAATGGAAAAAGATGATCTCATTTTCATAGAGCATTTGCTGGATTCAATAAATAAAGTTGAAATATATGTACAGGATATAACCGTACATGATTTTGTTGATAATGAATTAATTCAGGATGCCGTTATTCGTAATTTTGAAATAATTGGAGAGGCCACAAAGCATCTGAGTGAGAGCTTTCAAGACAGACATAGTGAAGTTCCCTGGAAAAAAATTGCCGGAATGCGTGACATACTCATTCACGATTATTTAGGTATCGACATTTATTCAGTTTGGAAAACAATTGAAAAAGATTTACCTGAACTGAAGAAACAGTTAAATGCAATTGTGAAGGATTCAAAATAGATCATTCATCTTCTGCAATGCAATAAATGCGGATTATTATTTGTTATAAAGCAATTTAATATAGTGCTTATTATAACGACATGCTTGTCCTATAATGTAAGTGCATTATGTTAATGTAGTCTTTGGTCATTTATACAATCATGCCGTTATAAAGCTCTCAGATTTTATTTTCCAAAAAAGAAGAAGGGGAGAGGCTGCCTGTGTTATGCAGGGGGCAACACTCTTTTTGCGGAGGAACGGAGCGAAATGGGTGTGGTAAACAACAATTAGAGTATCAAACAATAAAACAATGCTTTAATCGTATTAATGATAAGCAATTATATGGAACCTCAACTCCATATGATGTTATTAGAGAAGAACTAGATAATGATTTATCAAAAGAGGATTAACTCTGTTTTATTATTCACTGCATTCTTCGTTAATGTAATTACTGCCCAAAATTATACTGTTAGGGGAAAGATAACTGATGCACTCACAGGTGAGAATATTTCCGGTGTAAATATTGTTCTTCCCAATGATCAAATAGGTACAATCTCGAATAGATATGGGTTTTATTCTATATTAATAGAAGCTGAAGAAACTGAATTGTTATATTCATTTTTGGGTTACGAAAGAGTATCTGTTACATTACAGCCAAATTCAGATACAACAATCAATCTAGAATTAACTCCCATCCCCTTAGAAATTGATGAAGTTGTAATATCAGCAAATTCAGAAAGAAACATTCAGGCTCTTGAAATGGGGATACAAAGGCTTAACATTAAGGAGATTAACAGTATTCCTGCATTTGCTGGTGAACCAGATGTTATCAGATCAATACAATACCTGCCCGGTGTTACTACTGGAAACGAAGGTGTAAATAATATTTCAATACGGGGAGGCTCAACTGATCAGAATCTTATTTTGCTTGATGAAGCAATACTTTTCAATACCAATCATGCTCTTTCATTCTTTTCAACATTTAATCCAGATGCTGTAAGTAATGTTAGTTTTTACAAAACATCATTCCCTGCAAAATATGGCGGAAGGTTGTCATCTGTAATAGATGTGAGTATGCGTGAAGGGAACAATCAAAAATTTCATTTAAGTGGCGGTATTGGATTACTTGCTTCTAGATTATCAATTGAAGGACCTATTAAAAAAAATAAATCTTCATTTATTCTATCTGGACGCTATAGTTATGCCGGTGTTGTTGCAAATAGTGTATATTCATTGAAATCAGTAATACCAGCCTTAAATAATTATAGGAAAGGCAATGAAATAAATTTTTATGATCTGAATTTCAAATACAACACCAAATTAAATGAGAATAACCAAATATATATTTCAGGATACCTAGGTAAGGACCATTTCTATTTTAAAAATTTCAGTGATAATTTTAGCATGGATTGGGGTAATATTTCATCAACTATAAGATGGAATCATATATATAATGCAAAATTATTCTCTAATACAACATTTGTCTTTAGTAACTATAACTATGAATATTCCTTACTTGCAGATGCACGAGATTTTCTCTGGAGTTCAAATATGCAAAATTTTCAATTGAAATCAGATTTTGATTTTTATATATCAAATTCTTCCAAGATAAGTTTTGGTGTCTTCTCTGGTTTATTAATAACTCTGCCGGGTAAGATTTCTCCTGCTAGTGACTCATCACAGATTCGTTCCTATTCAATGGAACATCAGAAATCATTAGAATTAGGAGGATATCTTGAACTCGAAAGAAGAATTGCTGATTTTTTAAATATTCGAATAGGATTAAGATTTACATCCTTTTCAGAACTTGGTCCTGCCACGGTATATAACTATACTCCTGATGGAACTGATATTATTGACTCTATGCAATATTCTGATTGGGAATTTGTTGAGACATACAATAAGGTAGAACCTCGCGTATTATTTAATTTCATACTAAATTCAAGATCTTCTATCAAGGTCTCTTATAATAAGACATATCAATATTTACATTTACTAACGAACTCGTCAATAGGTTTGCCCACTGATATCTGGTTGCCTTCCGGAGCCTCTTTAGTCCCGAAAGAATCAAATCAATATTCACTGGGATTTTTTAACAATTTCATGAGAAACAGAATCGAATCTTCAGTTGAGATATACTATAAAAAAATGGCGAACATTATTGATTTTAGAGATAACGCGGATTTATTTCTTAATAAACATATTGAATCTCAAATTTTATTTGGTGAAGCTAATGCATATGGCATTGAATTTTATTTGAAAAAAAGATATGGGGAACTCAATGGATGGATTAGCTATACATTTTCTA